>DATITJ010000383.1:0-2534 GCA_035467935.1 Ornithinibacter sp. | reverse complement strand
CCCTGCTCAGACCTCGTAGGGCGTGGTCGCGAGGACCTTGACCTCGATCTGTGTGCCGTTCGGGGCCTCGTAGGAGACGGAGTCGCCGACCTTCGCGCCGTTGACGGCCGCGCCGATGGGGGACTTCTCCGAGTAGACGTGCATGGAGTCGTCGGTGATCTCGCGCGAGCCGAGGAGGAAGGTCTCCTCGTCGCCGAACATGTCGACGGTGACGACCATGCCGGGCTCGACGATCCCGTCGTCGGCCGGCTTCTCGCCGATGGTGGCCGTCTCGAGCAGCTGCGTGAGCTGGCGGATGCGGGCCTCCATCTTGCCCTGCTCCTCCTTGGCGGCGTGGTAACCGCCGTTCTCCTTGAGGTCGCCCTCGTCTCGGGCCGCCTCGATCTTCTTCGCGATCTCGGTGCGGCCCGGGCCGGAGAGCTCCGCGAGCTCGGCCTGCAGGCGGTCGTGGGCACCCTGGGTCAGGAAGCTCGTCTGGTTGGCGGTGTCGGTCACGGCAGTCACTCCTGGATCATGGTCGGGGCATGACGCCTGCGGCGCGGGCCCCGGTGCTACGGCAACGGGCCCGGGTCCGATGGCTGCCATGTCGGCGACACGTGTCGGACCCAGACCCGAAAGGTGGAAAGCCCTAGTCTACCAAGTCCCGGTCCGAGCGCCCATTTGCGTCGCTGCGGGTGGGACGGTGGCCGGCCGTCGGGTCAGGGGGTGGCCGCGACCCGCACGCACGAGTCGACGACCCCCGTGACGGCCCGCGAGCTCGTGCGCACCCGCACCGCGCGGTGCACCGAGGCCGGGCCCTGCGCGGGCACGGCGTCCTCGACCGTGCCGACCCGGCCCTTGCCCTGGTCGAGCGCGCTGATCCGGCAGACCACCGCGACACCCTCGGGGCGGTGGAGGTCGTACTCGACGAGCACCGAGCGGTCGGACTCCACGGCATACCCCGTGACCTCCGGGCGCACGCTTCCGGTCGTGCTCACGATGGCCCACCAGACGATGACGCCGACGGCGACGAGGCAGCCGAGGACGCCGACCACCCACCAGCGGGCAGTGCCGGGCGCGGGGCGGGGGAGCGGCATACGGGTCCTTCGTCGGGAGGTCCCACGGCAGGTGAGAGGATGGACGCCGTCCATTCTCGGGCACGCCCGAGACCAGCACACCGAAGGGTCCCCCCGTGTCCGACCGGCTCCGGCTCATGTGCGTCCACGCGCACCCGGACGACGAGTCCAGCAAGGGCGCCGCGACGATGGCGAAGTACGTCGACGCGGGCCACGAGGTGCTCGTCGTCTCCTGCACCGGGGGTGAGCGCGGCGACGTGCTCAACCCGCGGCTCAAGGAGGACGTGCACATCCTGCGCGACCTCGCGCAGGTGCGCCGCGACGAGATGGCCAGGGCGCAGGCGATCCTCGGCGTGCAGCACACGTGGCTCGGCTTCGTCGACTCCGGCCTGCCCGAGGGGGACCCGCTGCCCCCGCTGCCGGCCGGCTGCTTCGCCCTCGAGCCGCTGTCGGTCACGACCGAGGCGCTGGTCCGCGAGATCCGCCGGTTCCGTCCGCACGTGATGACGACGTACGACGAGAACGGCGGCTACCCACACCCCGACCACATCATGTGCCACGACGTGTCGATGGCGGCCTTCGCGGCGGCCGGCGACCCCACGGCATACCCGGATGCCGGGCCCCCGTGGCAGCCGCTCAAGGTCTACTACAACCAGACGTTCAGCCGCGCCCGCATCGAGGCGTTCCACGAGGCGCTCACGGCGTTGGGCGAGGAGAGCCCCTACGCCGCGTGGCTCGAGGACTGGTCGCGCCCCGACCGCGCCGTGACCACGCGCGTCGAGTGCGCTGCGTGGTTCGAGCAGCGCGACGGCGCACTCCTCGCGCACGCCACCCAGGTGGACCCCGACGGCACGTGGTTCCGCGTGCCCCGTGGGGTCCAGGCGCAGGTCTGGCCGACCGAGGACTTCGAGGCCGCGGTGTCGTACGTGCCCGTCGCCGAGGGCGAGGACGACCTCTTCGCCGGGCTCCCCACCGACCTTCCCGCGGCCGACGCGCTCGCCACTTCCGGTGCGCTGACGATCGTCCACGACACCCGCACGGAGCGTGAGTCATGAACACCCCCACCACCGACCCGGCGCCGGGCTTCCTCGCCTTCGTGGCCTTCTTCCTGCTCGCGCTCGCGCTGTGGTTCCTCATGCGGAACATGAACGCGCGGATGCGGCGGATGTCCTACCGCCAGCAGGCCGCCCACCGGGGCAAGGACGACCCGCAGGCCCGGGACGGCGACGGTCCGGTCGAGACCCGTGGCCGCGCGGCCCGGGCGGGCGGGGCGACCGGGACGGACGGCCGGGCGCCGGATGCCGTGGAGCCGGACGCGCCGCCGGCTCCCGAGCAGGGCGCCTGAGGCGTCAGGTCAGGCGGCGGCCGGGCCCGTGAGCGCGATCGAGGCGGCCACGAAGTGGGCCGTGAACGCGAGGATCGTCAGGGTGTGGAACACCTCGTGGAAGCCGAACCAGCGCGGTGAGAAGTCGGGGCGCT
>DATITJ010000382.1:0-5389 GCA_035467935.1 Ornithinibacter sp. | reverse complement strand
CACGGCATGGCCCGGACGGCGCCTGCCCGTCCTGCTCGCGGTGGCCGCCATCGCGGCCTTCGGCCTCGCCGCCCTCGTCAACCCCACCCCGCTCGAGAGCCGGTTGGGCACGGTGCCGAACCCGGTGGGGCTGCCGGGGTCGATGCAGCTCGTCGCGGATGCCGTCGCGGTCACCGCACTGGGCCTGGCGGCCGTGACGCTCGTCCTCGCCGTCGTCGGGGTCGCACGCCGGTGGCGGGGCGGGGACGAGCTGCTCCACCAGCAGCTGGTCTGGTTCGCGCTCGCCTTCTGCCTCCCGCTGCTCCTGCTGCCGGTGGCCGCCACCCCGTGGGCGAGGTCCTGGATGTTCGCCGCGGTGTCCCTGCCCGCCCCCGTCGCCATCGGTGTGGCCCTGCTCCAGCGCCGGCTCTACGACATCCAGCTCGTCGTCAGCCGCACCCTGACCTACGTCCTGCTGTCCGTTGCGGTCGCGGGCCTGCACGCACTCACCGTGGCCGGAGCCGGGGCGCTGCTGCGGGACAGCGGAGCGGCGTGGTTGCCGTGGGTGGCTGCCGGGGTGGTCGCGGCCGCGTTCCTGCCGATCAGGGACGCCCTGCAACGAGGGGTCACCAGACTGACCTACGGGCGGTGGTCCGAACCGGCTGCGGTGCTCGCCGCGAGCGGACGGCGGCTCGCGGACGCCGCGGACGTGCCTGCACTGCTGGGCTCGCTCGTCGACGAGCTCGGTCAGGGACTCGGTCTCCAGCGTGTCGAGATCGTCGACGCGCGCGGGCGCGTGATGGCCGGCCACGGCACGCCGGGCGACGCGGAGTCCGACGTCGTGCTGCCGCTGCTCGCGTACGGCGTTCCCGTCGGCGCCCTCCGGCACAGCCCTCGCCGCCTGCGGGCCACCGACCAGCACCTGCTCGAGGACGTCGCTCGGCAGCTCGGCGGCGTCGTGCACTCGGCGGCCCTGCTCGACACGATCCGAGAGGGCCAGGAGCGCCTGGTGCAGGCACGCGAGGAGGAGCGCCGTCGGCTCCGACGCGACCTGCACGACGGGCTCGGGCCGAGCCTGGCGGCGCTCACCCTGCAGGTCGACACGCTCCGCAACCGCCTGGCCCTCGCCGGGCAGGGGGCGCCCGTCGGGCAGGGGGCACCCGCCGGGTTCGACGCGGCCGGCCGGCCCAGCGCGGCCGGAACAGCGGCGGGTGGCGAACCCCCGGCCGGTCACCCGGCGGCCGGCCAGGCGCCCGTCCCGGGACCGGACCTCGAGGCGGAGCTGCTCCGGCTGCGGGCCGGCATCCAGTCGACGGTGCACGACGTGCGCCGGATCGTGCAGGGGCTCCGGCCACCCGCGCTCGACGAGGCCGGTCTGGACGGCGCGTTGCGCCGGCTCGCCGACGACGTCACCGCGGGGTCGGGGCTGGTGGTCCACCTCGACCTCGACCCTGCCGACGCCGTGCCGGCGGCCCTGGAGGTCGCGGCCTACCGGGTCGCCCAGGAGGCCCTGACCAACGTGGTGCGCCACTCCGGTGCCGGCCACGTGTCGGTGCGGCTGGCGGTCGACGTCAGGTCGGTGACCCTCGAGGTGTGCGACGACGGCTGCGGCCCGGGTCGGGGCCGGGCCGGTGGCCTCGGTGTGGTGAACATGCGGCAACGGGCCGAGGAGATCGGGGGCACGCTGGCCGTCGAGGAGGCGAGCGACCTCGGGCGAGGGACGAGGGTGCTGCTGTGGCTCCCTGTGCCGACCTCCGTGCCCGTACCCGAGCACCCGTCCGCGCCCGGGCACCCGTCCGCGCCCGCTCCCACCTCCGGGCCCGAGCTCACGTTCATGCCCGAGCCCGAGCACACGTCCTGGCCGACGTCCGAGCCCCGGCCCGTTCCCTCCTCCGAGCCCGAGCCCACGTTCGTGCCCGAGCACCCGTCCGCGCCCCGGGTCACGCCCGCGCCGGCCCAGGAGGTGCGCCCGTGATCACCGTGCTCGTCGTCGACGACCACCCGTTGTTCCGCGACGGGCTGACCGCGTTGCTGGGCACGGTCCCCGACGTCAGCGTGCTCGATGCGGTGGGCGACGGAGAGGCCGCGGTGCTCCGTGCCGTCGAGCTGCGGCCCGACGTCGTGCTCATGGACCTCAACCTGCCGCGGACCCCGGGCCTGGAGGCGATCCGCCGCATCGTCGCCGCATGCCCCGGCACCGCGGTCCTCGTGCTCACGATGGTCGACGACGACGGCAGCGTCGTCGCGGCGCTGCGGGTCGGCGCCGCGGGGTACGTCCTCAAGGGCGCCGCGCAGGAGGAGGTCCTGGCCGCCCTGCGCACGGTGGCTGCCGGGGGCGCCGTCTTCGGTGCGGCCGCCGCTCGGCGGGTGCTGGCCGGGGGTCGCGCCGACGCGAAAGGGTCCCTCACGCCGCGCGAGTCGGAGGTGCTCGCCCTCGTCGCGCAGGGCCGGAGCAACCCCGAGATCGCGACGGAGCTCGGGGTGAGCCTGAAGACCGTGCAGAACCACGTATCCCAGGTGCTCGCCAAGCTGCACGTGCAGGACCGCACCCAGGCGGCCCTGCGCGCCCGCGGGCTGTGACCCGGGACCGGCCCCGGATCAGACGCCGATGCGCTCCCACGGGCCCCAGATCGCGAACGTCAGCCCGGCGCTGGCCTGGATGTTGACGAACAACGTGTGCCCGTCGGGGCTGAACGTGGACCCGGCGAACTCCTCACCGAAGCGCGGATCGCCGGTCGTCCCGTTGCGCAGGCGGTTCAGGGCGATGTCCCACAGCTGCCCGCCGCGGGACAGTCCGCGGATGTAGTTGTCGCCCGAGCTGTCCTCGCACACGACGAGGGTGCCGCGCCGGCTCGACGTGATGTTGTCGGGGAAGTCGAAGGTCTCCTTGCCCGGGGACTGGTACACGAGGAACAGCGTCTCGGACCGGGTGTCGTAACCCCACACCTGGCCGAAGCCGTTGCCGTAGCCGCTTCTGTTGTTCGGCCCGGACATCGCAGCGCCCCCACCCTGGGTGGAGGTGAAGTACACGACGCCGTTGTGGAAGATCGTGCCCTCGAGCCGCGAGAAGCCCGCCGCACCCCGGGACCGACCCTGGTCGCCGACGTACGTGATGGCCTCGTCGTTCGTGGTGGTCGCCGCCTCGTCCGGCGTGTAGTCGAACGTGGGGTCCGGGTCGTCGATGTCGACCCACTCGACGTGGTAGCGGGTGCCCTTCCTCTGCGCCGCCTCGAGGTGGGCGTTGTCGACGCCCTTGACCTTCAGCATCTGCAGGTGGCCCTCGTTGTCGAGCCGGCCGGTCTTCATCGGCGAGGTGTGCGGCGTGTACCGGTAGAAGCCGGAGGGGAAGGCGAAGTTGTCCTCGCTCAGGTACAGGGCCCCGCCGCGCGGGTCGAACGCGACGGACTCGTGGGCGAAGCGTCCGGCGCGGGTGATCGGCTCGCCGCTGGCGTGGCCCGTCGTCGGCACCTCGAAGATGTAGCCGTGGGGTTTGGTCAGCGGGACGTTCGAGGCGCCGGTGAAGTCGGGGCCGACGTCCGGGCCGTTGATGGTCTCCTCGCAGGTGACCCAGGTGCCCCACGGCATCGGGCCGCCGGAGCAGTTCATCATCGTGCCGTTGATGCCGGTCCAGGACTTCTCGACCTCACCCGTCAACGACACGTCCACGACCGTGCAGCCGCCCTTGGCCATGGGGTCGTAGGTGCGCTCGTCGACCGGGCCGAAGGCGCGTCCGGAACCGTTCACCTCGTGGTTGCGCACGAGCGTGACCCGCCCCTCGGCGCCGGAGAAGGCGGCCATGCCGTCGTGGCGGCCGGGGAGCAGGGTGCCGTCGTCGAGGGTCACCGGGCTCTCGGTGTCATGGAACGAGCGGTAGCGGAAGCCCTCGGGCAGGTGCAGCCGGACCTTCCGGTCACGCTCGTCGTGAACTGCCCTCAGGGCACGGAACGCCGGGGCGCCGAGCGCGTTCCCCGGACCGGCGACGAGGCCCTGGAACGGGCCGGCGAGGACGGCACCGCCGGCGACGGCGGCGCCTCCCCTGAGCAGGGTTCGGCGTTCGATCGACATGGGGACCTCCGGGTCGGACAGCAGGACCGACCACCGTAGGCCGGTGCCCGGAGCCTACGGGGGTGTCGCGACCGAGCGATTCGGGCGCCGCGTGCGCGGCATACGGTGGTGGCATGGGTACGACGACGACCAGCTCCGACACCACCGTCACGCCCGGCATCCGTGAGGACCCGGTGGGGTGGGCGTTGCTCAGCCGCGAGACCGGCGAGGTCGTGGTGTGGCAGGCGCCCAACCTGCCTGCGGTGGTCTCGCAGGTGGCCGCCGTCGTGGCCGTCCTGGCACCGGCGGGCTCGCGGTTCCGGTCGGCCGCCGGCGCGACGGCCGCGGTGGCATCGACGTGGTGGGGAGCCGACGAGCTCGCCCGCGGGGTCAACCCCCTCCGCCGGGCGCTCGGTGCCACCACCTTGGTGGCGGTGGCGTCGTTCGCCACCGTCACCCTCCGCCGCAGAGGCTGAGCACTCGCCCGGCCAGGTGGGCACACGGCATACGGTGGGCGGCATGCAGGCCATCACGATCCCCGAGTTCGGCGGGCCCGACGCGCTCGTCCTGGCCGACGTCGACACCCCGCAGCCGCGCGCGGGAGAGGTCCTCGTGCGCGTCGCGGCGGCGGGGGTCAACCGCGCCGACCTGCTCCAGCGCCAGGGGCACTACCCACCGCCGCCCGGGGAGTCGGACGTCCCCGGGCTGGAAGTCAGCGGCACGGTGGAGGCACTCGGTGAGGGTGTCGAGGGCTGGTCGATCGGCGACGAGGTGTGCGCGCTGCTCTCCGGTGGTGGGTACGCCGAGCAGGTGCGGGTGCCAGTGGGCCAGCTGCTGCCGGTCCCCCACGGGGTCTCCCTCGTGGACGCGGCGGCGCTGCCCGAGGTCGTGTGCACCGTGTGGTCCAACGTCTTCCTCACCGCAAACCTCCAGCCGGGCGAGACGCTCCTCGTCCACGGCGGGTCGTCGGGCATCGGCACGATGGCCATCCAGCTGGCCCGCGAGGTCGGGGCGCGGGTGGCTGTCACGGCCGGGTCGGCCGAGAAGCTCGAGGCGTGCCGGGAGCTCGGCGCCGAGGTGCTCGTCAACTACCGCGAGGAGGACTTCGTCGAACGCGTCCTCGCGGCCACCGAGGGCCACGGCGCCGACGTCGTGCTCGACAACATGGGCGCGAAGTACCTCTCCCGCAACGTTGCCGCCCTCGCCACGAACGGTCGTCTCGTCATCATCGGCATGCAGGGCGGCACGAGGGGCGAGCTCGACATCGCGGCGCTGCTCGCCAAGCGGGCGGCGGTCATCGCGACGTCGCTGCGGGCGCGGCCGGCCGCGGAGAAGGCGACGATCGTCGCCGCCGTGCGCGAGCACG
>DATITJ010000381.1:0-1824 GCA_035467935.1 Ornithinibacter sp. | reverse complement strand
TGACGGCGTAGCGCTTGGCGAACGGCACGTCGACCTCCGCCTCGGACACGACGTAGCCCAGCCCCCGGTCGACCTCGCTGCCGAGCGTCGCAGCGGTCACCGCGCCGAGCAGCCCGGCCTGGGTGACCGCACGGTCGGGCTCGTAGAGCCACGGGCCGACGGCGTCGAGGCCGCTGACGAGCGGCGGGTCGGGCTCGGCCATGTCCAGGTCGACCTCGACGGGGGAGCGGTCGTGGCCGAGGATGCGGGCACTGCGGCCCGGTCGCTGGGCGAGCGGACCCCACCACACCGCGCACTCGAGCACCTCGCCGGCGAACGACGTCCACTGCGCCTCGGTGCCGAGCGGGATCGCGTCGTGCGGCATCGACGGCGAGAGCTTGGCGCCGGTGGCCGGCACCGCCGTCGCCACCTGGAGCACGAACTCCCACGTCGGCCGGATCTCGTCGAGGCGGAACACCCGCTTGATCCGGCCGTGCCGCCCGGTCGTCCCCGGCACGCGGCGGGCCGGGTCGAGCCAGACCCCGACCCGCGACCGCAGCGGGTCACGCGGGGCCTCGAACTCCTCGGCCAGCCCCACCCGGGCGCGCGAGTCGGGCCAGGGCCGCAGGTTGATGTCGGCCACGGCCGCGGTGACGGGGTCGATGTCGACGCCCTGGACGGTGACGCCGAGCGCCGACATGGCGACGGCATCCGACCCGATCCCGCACCCGAGGTCGTGCACGGTCGCCAGGCTCGCGCTGGAGAAGCGGCCGGCGTGGGTGGCGGCGACCTCGAGGCGCGAGGCCTGTTCGAGACCGTCGACGGTGTAGAGCATGTCGTCGGCGAACTCGCCGAACTTCGCGGCCGCGCGGGCCCGCAGGCGCTGCTGGGTGAGCAGGGCCGCGACGAAGTCGGGCGGGTGGCCCTCGCGCCGCAGCCGGTCCTGAAGGCGCATGACCGCGCCCTCGTCGTAGGACGGCAGCGAGCGCAGGATCGCCCGACCTTCGGGTGACCCGAGCGCTCGCACGATCCCGACGTCCACGGCGGGAATCCTGCCAGTTCTGGGCCGCCGCGCATCCCCGGCCGGGTCCGGAGCCGCGCCCGGCCGCGCCCCCGGCGCCCGTCGCCGTACCGGTGCGTGCCCGCGCACTGGCACTCGAGTTGACCGAGTGCTAACGCGCGACCTAGATTTGCCTCATTGGCACTCCCCCTCGGGGAGTGCCAGCGCACCCCGGGTCAGGATCGACCCCCGCGACGGCGAGAGCGGCCCGGACAGCGCAGTCCCGTCCACTTCGACTCACCCCACAGGGGAGGAGCACACCGTGTCGGTTTCCATCAAGCCGCTCGAGGACCGCATCGTCATCAAGAGCCTCGAGGCCGAGCAGACGACCGCGTCCGGTCTCGTCATCCCGGACACCGCGAAGGAGAAGCCCCAGGAGGGCGAGGTCCTCGCGGTCGGTCCCGGTCGCATCGACGACAAGGGCAACCGCGTCCCGCTCGACGTCCAGGTCGGTGACCGCGTCATCTTCAGCAAGTACGGCGGCACCGAGATCAAGCACGGCGGCGAGGAGTACCTCATCCTGTCCGCCCGTGACGTGCTCGCCGTCATCGGCTGACGCACCAGCGACGTATGCCGTGACCGCGCCCCGGAGGGCACCCCACCGTGGGTGCCCCCCGGGGCGCGTCCGGTCGAGGTGACCGGATCACCGCCAGACCCACCCGCCGCGACGGAGCGAGAGCCCGCCGCCGGCATCCCGACCACGAAGGACAGCAATGGCCAAGCAACTGGAGTTCAACGACTCCGCCCGCAAGTCGCTCGAGCGCGGCGTCGACGCGCTCGCGAAC
>DATITJ010000380.1:0-8465 GCA_035467935.1 Ornithinibacter sp. | reverse complement strand
GCACATGACCGACCTCCAGACGGGTCGGTTCGACCTCGCGGACGTCGTCGGGCTCGTCGCCTGCGGAGGGTTCTCCTACGGCGACACGCTCGGTGCCGGCGAGGGCTGGGCGCGCTCCGTGCTCTTCAACGAGCGGCTCACGGAGGGCTTCCACGACTTCTTCCACCGCGACGACACCTTCGGGCTCGGCATCTGCAACGGCTGCCAGATGTTCGCGGCGCTCGCCGACCTGATCCCCGGTGCCGACGCCTGGCCACGGTTCACCCTCAACCGGTCCGAGCAGTACGAAGCGCGCCTCACCCTGGTCGAGGTGCTCGACTCGCCGTCGCTCCTCACCGCCGGGATGGCCGGTAGCCGCGTCCCGATAGCCGTTGCGCACGGCGAGGAGTTCGCCGACTTCTCGGCCTGCGGGGACTCCGGGGTCGTCGAGCGGGTGGCGAGGTTCGTCGACCACCACGGCGAGCCGGCCACGGCATACCCCTTCAACCCCAACGGATCTCCCGGCGGTCTCACGGCGGTCACCACGCCCGACGGCCGGTTCACCGCGATGATGCCGCACCCCGAGCGGGTCGCCCGCAACGCGCAGATGTCCTGGACGTCCGGTCCGGCCGAGCAGGAGAGCCCCTGGCTGCGGATGTTCCGCAACGCCCGCGTGTGGGTCGACTGATGACGCGGATCCTGCGCAGCGAGGACGTCGTCAACGCCACCTTCACGCAGACCCAGTTCCGCGAGGGGTACGACGAGTCCGAGGTCGACGACCTGCTCGACGAGGCTGCAGCCGCGCTGCGACACCACGAGTCGGGACCTCCTGGCGGAGCCGCCCCCCTGTCCTCGGGCCGGGTGACCGACGTGCGGTTCTCCCCGACCAGGCTCCGGCGCGGCTACGACCAGGTCGAGATCGACGCGTTCCTCGACGACCTCGTCCACGCGCTTCGTCACCACGAGTCCGAGCGTGGGTCGACCGTGCCGGCCGGACCGTCGACACCCCCCGCACCGCCCGCGCGCCCTGAGCCGCCGACCCGAGGGAGCCGGGGCGCCGGGGACCTGCCGCCCGGCGTGCAACGGCACGAGACGCTGGGGGCGCGCGTGCTGCGCGTCCTGCGGGGCGACCAGGGCTGAGCCGTCGCTCCGCCTCGAGTGCGGGGTGCCCCTGCGCCACCCGTGTCCGCACCGGGAGGGCCGTTCGCCGGGTCAGCGACGACGCCAGGCGCCCCGCTCGGGAGGCGGCGGGGAGGCGGCGGCATCCGCTCCTGCGCTGCTGAACGGTCGAGCGCCGGTGGTGCGCCGGTCGAGGTCGGCCCCGGCCAGCACGCCGGTCGGCAGCGCGGCGGATGCCGTGGCTCGGCGCAGCGTCCACAGGTCGAGCGGGTCGGGTGAGGCCACGAGCACGAGGTTGCCGAACCGCTTGCCCTTGAGCACCTCGTGCAACCCCACGAACGCGACCGGGCCGATGGCCGCACGGGCGCCGGCGGCGACGCGGCCGGCATACCGCATCCCCGGCTCGTCGGCGACGTTGGCGAGCAGCAGCCCACCGGGCGCGAGCACCCGGGAGATCTCCCGGAACCACTCGACCGTGCCGAGCTCCGCCGGCACCCGTCCGCCCGAGTAGGCGTCGACGACGACGACGTCGGCGCTGGCGTCGCGGATCGCCCCGATGCCCGCGAGGCCGTCGACCGCGCGGACCCGGATGCGGTGCCCGCGGGGCAGCGGCAGCTCGCGGCGCACCGCGTCGGTGAGCGCGGCGTCAGGCTCGAGGACGATCTGTGGCGACCCGGGACGCGTGTGGTGAACCCATCGAGGAAGCGTCAGCCCGGCACCACCGACATGGGTGACCCGCAGTGGCCCGGACGGCGCGAGGGCGTCCACGCACAGGGCGAGGTGCTGGACGTACTCGAAGTCGAGCCGGGTCGGGTCGTCGAGGTCGACCGCCGACTGGCCCTGGCCGTCGAGCACCACGGTCACCATCGACCCGTCACGCTCGAACTCCAGGTCGCCCACTCGCGCAGGCTACGCGGCCGCGGTGGTGACCACGGCCGGGGTCGGTGCCCCCCCTACGATGCCGGTATGCCGCCCCGCCGACGCACCGACCCCGCCACCGGGCAGGCGGCACTGTCCGCGTGGCAGGCCGACCCCGAGGGTGTCGACCGCGCCACGCGGGGCACGGCCGTGCGCTACACCCTCGAGGAGCTCGGCAGCCGTGCCCCGGGCCGCAGCGTCGAGGTGCGCGTGCCGCCCTTCGGTGCCGTGCAGTGCGTCGAGGGCCCCACCCACACGCGGGGCACCCCGCCGAACGTCGTCGAGTCCGACGCCGAGACGTGGCTGCAGCTGGCGACGGGGGACCTGCCGTGGGCGCAGGCGCTCGCCGGCGGACGGCTGCGGGTGAGCGGCACCCGCGCCCACCTCGAGGCGCTGCTGCCCCTCACGCGTCCCCAGCAGGGCGGGACCGCGCGGTGACCGCGCACCCGGGCGCGCTGCGGCACGGGGTGACGATCCTGCCCGAGATGCCGTGGCGCGAGGCCGCGCCACTGTGGTCGGCCGCCGAGCAGCTCGGCTTCGCCCACGCCTGGACCTACGACCACCTCGTGTGGGGCGGACTGCCCGACTCCCCGTGGTTCGCCGCCGTGCCCACGCTCGCCGCGGCGGCCGGGGTCACCTCGACGATCGGGCTGGGCACGTTCGTGTCGTCGCCCAACTACCGCCACCCCTACACCTTCCTGCGCGACGTGCTCACCCTCGACGACCTCACCGGCGGGCGCTTCCTCTGCGGCCTGGGCACCGGGGGCGACCTCGACGCCCGGATCCTCGGCGAGGAGCGCACGCTCAAGCAGCGCGTCGACCGGTTCCACGAGTTCGTCCCGCTGCTCGACCGGCTGCTGCGCGAGGACCGTGTCGACCACGCGGGCCCCGCCTACCGCACCCACGGCGCGCGCACCCTGCCCGGGCCGGCGCGCCACCGTGTGCCCCTGCTGATCGCCGCCAACGGTCCTCGTTCGGTGCGGCTGGCCGCCACCCTCGGCGACGGCTGGATCACCTACGGCGGCAGCGGCGACACCGTCGACGCGTGGTTCGAGCACGTGGGGGAGCTCGTCGGTCGGTTCGGCGACGCGCTGGCCACCGCCGGGCGGGCGTCGGTCGACCGGTACCTCTCGCTCGACTCCTCGCCGCGCTTCTCGCTCGAGTCGGTCGGGCTCTACGCGGAGATGGCCGGGCGGGCCGCCGAGCTCGGCTTCACCGACGTCGTCACGCACTGGCCCCGGCGCGACGGGCCGTATGCCGGTGACGTCGCCGTCCTCGAGTCGGTCGCCGCGGACGTCGTCCGCGGCTGACCGCCGGTCGCGCGGCGCGGCACCCGCTCCGACACGGCACCGGCTCCGACACGGCACCGGCTCCGACACGGCACCGGCTCCGACACGGCATCCGTCGGGGTCAGGTCAGGTCGAGGACGACGAGCGGGTCGGTCGTCGGGCTCGGGGAGCCCCCGGCCGGCTCGACGGTCATGCCCACGGCGGCCGCACTGTTCGGGTCTCCCTCGAGCACCATCGACGCCGTGCCGTCGGCCTCGGCGTCGAGCAGCCCGGCCGAGCGGGCCACGTCGTCGGCGCCGACGTACCAGAGCTGGTAGGTCTTGCCGTCCGGCGCCGCCGGGAGGCCGGTGACCGTGATGGCGCCCTTGCCGAGCTGCCGGCTGTAGGCGACCTCCGCGGTCATCGTGCCCGTGGTGCGGCTGACCCGGGTGGCGTCGGCGGCCGACACGACCTGGTCGACGGGCGAGGCAGGGTCCGACCACGGCCCCCACGCGATGCCCCCGACGGCGATCGCGACGGCTGCTGCCGCGGCGGCGAGCCACGTGGAGGTGCGGCGGACGAACGGGACGACCGTGCCGCCGGACCCCCCACCGACCCCGGTGCCCCCCTCGACGGTGGTGGGCGTGGGCGGCTCCGTGGGGGTGCCCGGGGCGCCCGGTGCAGCCGGCCCGGTGACCGGGGCCGTCGTCGTCGGGTCGGTGGTGGAGGGGCCCGGGACGGCTGCCGCCGGGGTCACGGTGGCGGGGTCGACGCGGGGGGGCAGCGGCCGGACGCGGGTGATGCCCTGGAGCACGGCGGCGCGCAGCGCCGGGGGCGGGGTGGCCTCGCTCATCGACGAGAGCCGGTGCGCCGTGGCCGACAGCTCGGCCACCTCGGCGCGGCAGTCGGGGCACAGGGCCAGGTGCTGCTCGAAGGACTCGCGCTCGGCCCGGTCGAGGGCGTCGACGGCGTAGGCACCGCAGAGGTGGTGCAGATCGGGGCTCATGCCGGAACTCCCAACGTGTCCCGGAGGCGGATCAAGCCGTCCCGGATGCGGGTCTTTGCGGTGCCGAGCGGCAGGTCGAGCAGGCGGGCCACCTCGGTGTGCGTGTAGCCGCCGAGGTAGGCCAGCTCGACGGCGGCCCGCTGGGCCTCGGTCAGGGTGGCGAGTGCGCGCCGGACGCGCTGGGCCTCGAGGGAGGCCTGCGCGGTCTCGGCGGTGGTGTCGAAGTCGACGTCCTGGTGAGTGGCCGCGTGGGCGTCGTCCCGGCGTCGTGAGGCCTCGCTGGCGCGGACCTTGTCGACCGCGGTGCGATGGGCGATGGTCATGAGCCACGACATGGCGCTGCCGCGCTCCGGGTCGAACCGGGAGGACTGTCGCCAGACGTCGAGGTAGACCTCCTGGGTGACCTCCTCCGACATGGCGTGGTCCCGCACGATGCGCAGGACGAGGCCGAAGAGCCGCCGGGAGGTGACGTCGTACAGGTCGGCGAAGGCCGCCTCGTCACCTCGGGCGGAACGGCGCAGGAGCTCCGCGAGGTCCGCGCCCGTCACGACGGCGGCAGCCGCCCCCCCGGACGCGGGAGCACCCGAGGAGGCGGCTGTCATGTCACCCATCATGGACCGCCGAGTCAGCTCTGGGGGAGCAGGACGCCGTCGACGATGTAGACGGTGGCGTTCGCGGTCTGGACGTCGCCGCAGACGACCTTGGCCTCACCGACGGTGAAGTCCTCACCCGAGCCCTCGACCGTGATGGTCGTGCCCGCGAGGGTCTGGTGCTCACCGGCCACCTGCTCCGGCGCGAGGCGACCCTCCACGACGTGGTTGGTCAGGACCGTGGTGAGCAGGCCCTCGGGGTCGGCCATGGCCTGGTCGAGCGTGGCCTTGTCGAGCGCGGCGAAGGCGTCGTTGGTCGGCGCGAAGACGGTGATGTCCTTCGCGGTGTTGAGGGTCTCGCCCAGGCCGGCCTCGCCGACGGCGGTGACGAGCGTGGACAGGACCGGGTTGTTGCTGGCGGCCGTGGCGACCGGGTCGGCGGCCATCCCGGAGAACGAGCCCGCACCGTCGGCGGGGACCGCGGCGCAGCCGGCGCCGAACGGCATCGCGGCCATGTCGGTGCTCATCGACTCGGACGGGCTGGGGGCGGCGGACGACGTCATCGGCGCGCTCGAGGAGGCGGCGGTGTCGGCGTCGGACGAGCCGCAGGCGGCGAGTGACAGGGGGAGGGCGAGGGCCATTGCGGCGATCGTCATACGGTTGGTGCGCATGGGAACTGCTCCTTCACGGGTGTGGGTCTGCCTTCGTACACACGTGGTTCGGGGCTGCTCGGAGAGTGGATTGGTCGTGCCGGGACTTTCTTGGATTCCGCGCCCGAGGCGGTTCGCGCACCGAGCCGTGGCCCGGCATCCGGCCCGCTTCGCAGATCCACCGACGACAATGGGGGAAACCGTTGTCGGACAACGGTTTCCCCCATATGCGGGCTGGCATGGCAGGTCGGTCAGTCGACGAGCACCACGATGGAGTGCCAGCCGGACGCGCCCTTGGGGAAGGGCGTCTCGCGCCGGTCGGACTGCACGTCACCGTTCAGGTCGGTGGCCCGCACCGTCAGCTGGTGCCGACCCGAGGTCGCGTCCCACGGCATGAACCACTGCCGCCAGTAGTCGATGCCGGCGTCGGGGCCGAGCCTGGCCTCCATCCACTCGCCCTCGTCGACGCGCACCTCGACCTTCGCGATGCCACGCTGCTGGGCCCAGGCCACCCCGCCGATGACGACCTCGCCGGGGTCGAGCCGGTTGAGCCCGCGCGGGGTGTCGATGCGGGACTGGGTGAGGATCGGGGCGTCGACGGCCCAGTCGCGGTCGGTCCAGTAGGCGGTCTTCGCGGCATACGTGGTGGCCTCCATGCGGGTGAGCCACTTGGTGGCCCCGACGAAGCCGTAGAGGCCCGGTGTGACGAGCCGTGCGGGGAACCCGTGGAGGGCGGGGAGGGGCTCTCCGTTCATCGCGACCGCGACGAGGGCCTCGCGGTCGTCGGTGAGGGCCTGCACCGGCGTCGAGATCGTCATGCCCTCGGTGGAGTGGCTGAGGATCTGGTCGACGCCGGGGCGCACCCCCGCCTGCTCGAGGAGGTCCCTGGTGCGCACGCCGAGCCAGCGCGCGCCGCCGACGTAGGGGCCGCCGACCTCGTTCGAGACGCAGGTCAGGGTGATGTCCCGCTCGACCATGGGCATCGCGAGGAGCTCGGCGTAGGTGATCTCGACGGGGCGCTCGACGTCACCGTCGATGGTGAGCGACCAGCCGTCGGCCTTGACGCGGGGGATCACCAGGGCGGTGTCGATCCGGTAGAACTGCGAGTTCGGCGTGCGGAAGGCGGCGATGCCGCGCACGGTGCCCTCGAGGCCCCCGGGCAGCGGGGCGAGCGGCTCCGAGGCGAGCGGCAGCGTCACGGACGACGGGGAGACGCCACGCGTCAGCACCTGGCCGACGGTGCCGCCCGTCGCCGCCAGGGCACCCAGCCCCGCAGCCGCGGCGAGCACGTTGCGGCGACCGGAGCGACCGTCGGCGTATGCCGTGGCATCGGCCCCCGCGCCCGCTGCCGGGTCGCGGTCGGCGGCGCCCCACTGGTCGAGCAGGCCGAGGAACCAGCTGGCCGCGCCCACGCCGACGATCGCCGTGGCGAAGCCGGGGAGCAGGTCGACCGCGGAGGACGTCGGCCGCAGGGCGGCGGCCACCACGCTCGCCATGGCGAGCGCGCCGAGGAGGGACAGCCCCAGGGTGCGGCGGTTGCGCGCCACGAGCCCGATGCCGCCCGCGAGGAGCAGCGTCACGAGGGCCACCGACCCGATGAGGATCGGCTTGTCGGCGGTGCCGAAGGTCGAGACCGCCCATTCCTTGACGGGCGTGGGGGTGGCGTCGATGACGGTGGAGCCGACGGCGAGCACCGGCGAGGACTCGGGCGACACGTAGCCGGCCACGAGGTGACCCACACCGGCACCGGCGGCGGCGCTGAGGAGGGTGCCCGCGGCATACCAGACCCCGCGCGGGCGACGCGGGTCTGCGGTCGGCTGGGTCGTCGTCATGTCCGGGGTTCGGAGCGCGGGACGTGCGCGGATGGGGTCACCGGACCAGTGTCCGCGACCGCGGTGAATGTTCCCGCAGCGGCTCACGTACCGTAACGAGCGTGTCATCTCCCCGTCGCCCGCCGCGGTTCCTGCCCTTCATCCTCACCGGGGCGGTCCTCGGCTTCCTCGTCGGCGCGTCCTTCTCGGTCTTCGGCTGGCTGGAGGACCCCGACCCGACCCTGGCGTCGAACTACGGCTCGTCGGCGGGCATCGGCTACCTCGGCTTCCTCGGTGCCCTGCTCTTCGGCCTGCTGGCCGCGCTCCTCGCGCTGCTCATCGACCGACGCCACGACCGGGCCTGACCCGGTCGTGTGGGAGGATCGAGCGTGCAACGCGGTGACGGACGCCTGACCCACGACCTCCTCCCCGACGAGAAGGGCCCGCAGGACGCCTGCGGGGTCTTCGGTGTCTGGGCCCCCGGCGAGGACGTCGCGAAGCTGACCTACTACGGCCTTTACGCGCTGCAGCACCGCGGGCAGGAGTCGGCCGGCATCGCGACGTCCGACGGGCAGCGCCTCCTCGTCTTCAAGGACATGGGCCTGGTGTCGCAGGTGTTCGACGAGCGCTCGCTGGCGTCGCTGCGCGGTCACCTCGCTGTCGGCCACTGCCGCTACTCCACGACCGGCGGCTCCACCTGGGAGAACGCCCAGCCCACGCTCGGCGGCCACGCCGGCGGCACCGTCGCCCTGGCCCACAACGGCAACCTCATCAACTCCGCCGAGCTGCGCGACCTCGTCGAGGGCCGCCGCGGTGACGACGCCCACCGCGGCGAGCTCGCCCGCGGCAACACCACCGACACGGCCCTGGTCACCGCGCTGCTCGCCGACGACCCCGACCGCACCCTTCATGCCGCGGCGCTCGACGTGCTGCCGCGGCTGCGCGGTGCGTTCTGCTTCGTCTTCATGGACGAGCACACGCTGTATGCCGCGCGCGACCCGCAGGGCATCCGCCCCCTCGTCATCGGTCGCCTCGAACGGGGCTGGGCGGTGGCCTCCGAGACCGCGGCGCTCGACATCGTCGGTGCCTCCTACGTCCGCGAGGTCGAGCCGGGCGAGCTCGTC
>DATITJ010000379.1:0-9161 GCA_035467935.1 Ornithinibacter sp. | reverse complement strand
CTCGTCGCGCCCGGCGCCACGGTCCGTCGGCTCTCGGGTCGCCGCGTGGGCCCGGTCGGGGGCAGGGCCCCACCGCTGCGGGCCTGCTGAGCCGGTCCGGGGTGCCGGGCCGGTCGGCCACGCGACCCCAGACCCGCGGGTGAGCCCGCATACCCCCCAGGAGACTCCTGTGTCCAGCCACACCAGCCGTACCCTCGCGACCCGTTCGGTCGCCGCCCTGTGTTCCACCGTCCTGCTCGCCGGCGGCCTCGCCGCCTGCGGCACCGACTCCGCCCAGACGTCCGCCGTGACGACCTCCCCCGCGGCGGCAGCATCCACTGCCGCGCTCGTGCTCGACGACGGCTGGGTCAAGGCCGTCGAGGTGGGCGGCTCGATGTCGTCGGCATCGCCGTCGATGACGATGTCCCCGTCCGCCACCCCCAGCGAGAGCATGTCGTCGGGGATGGACAGCGCTGGCAAGGGTGCCATGTCCGCGATGTTCGGGACCCTGCGCAACACCTCCGACGAGGACATCACGATCACCGGGGGCTCGAGCCCGGCCGCCGGGGCCATCGAGCTGCACGAGACCGTCAAGAACGACTCCGGGCAGATGCAGATGCAGCCCAAGGAGGGTGGCTTCGTCGTGCCCGCCGGCGGCACCCACGTGCTCGAGCCCGGTGGTGACCACGTCATGCTCATGGAGCTGACCGACTCGCTGGTGAGCGGCACGAGCACGACGGTGACGCTCACGACGGCAGCGGGTGACGTCGTCCTCACCGTCCCTGTGCGCTCGTTCTCCGGGGCCGAGGAGTCGTACGTCCCGACGCCGTCGGCGACGTGACCTCCTCCCACCGGGGCGACGCGGTGGGCTCGGACCGCCGCACGGTGCTCCTCTCCGGCCTGGCCGGGGCCGGCATCGTGGCCGGACTGGCCGCCTCGGCGGCGGCCGGGACCCCCACCGGGACCCGGCCGCCGGTGGCGACCACGAGCCCTGCCCCCGACGCCGCCCGGGCGCTCGCCCGCCCGCAGGGCTTTCGCGGCGCGCACCAGGCCGGGATCCTCGAGGCGCCGCCGGCGTACGCCGGCGTCGTCGCCCTCGACCTGCTCCCGGGCGCCGACGCGGCCACGGTGCGTCGCGTCCTCACGATCTGGACCGACGACATCGAGCGGCTGACGTCGGGCCGCGGCACCCTGACCGACCTCGAGCCCGAGCTCGCGGCCGTCACGGCGGCGCTCACGGTGACGGTCGGCGTCGGCCGCCCGGTCGTCGACCTCGTCGGCGCCGCGGCACCGGACTGGCTGGTGCCGTTGCCCGCCCTGCCCATCGACCGGCTCGAGGAGCGCTGGAACGGCGGGGACCTCGTGCTGCAGATCTGTGCCACGAGCCCGACGACGGTCGCGCACGCGCAGCGCCGGCTCCTCGCGGGGGTCGCCGACCTGGCGCGGGTGCGGTGGGTCCAGCGCGGCTTCCGCGAGCCGCACGAGGGCCCCGGACTGCCGATGCGCAACCTCTTCGGCCAGGTCGACGGCACCGTGCAGCCCGAGGTCGCGGGGATCGACGCGCACCTGCTCTGGGCCGGTGACGACGCCCCGGCGTGGCTGCGTGGTGGCACCTCGCTCGTCGTGCGGCGGGTCGCGATGGACCTCGAGGCGTGGGACCGCGCCGACCGGGCCTCGCGCGAGAACGCCATCGGGAGGCGCCTCGACACGGGGGCCCCCGTCACGGGCACCCGGCTCGAGGACGCCGCTGACCTCGAGGCCGTCGACGAGCTCGGCTTCCACCGCATCGACGACGCCGCCCACCTCCGCAGGGCGCACGCGGCCGCACCGCACGAGCGGTTCCTGCGGCGGCCCTACTCCTACGACGACCCACCCGAGGGCGGCGGGACGAGCTCCAGCGGGCTCGTCTTCATCGCCTTCCAGGCCGACCCCGTGCGCCAGTTCCTCCCCGTGCAGCGACGTCTCGCCGAGGCCGACCTGCTCAACATCTGGACCACCCCGGTCGGGTCGGCCGTGTTCGCCGTGCTGCCGGGCGCCGGGCCGGGCGAGATCCTCGGGGAGCGACTGGTGAGCTGACCCGACCCGTCCGCGGAGCGGCCCCGTCGGCGTCCGGCAGGACGGTGGCGAGTTGCGCGGATCGGGGCCTCGTCCCGGAGGATGGGTGGGTGCAGACGCGACCCGACGGCCAGACGACCACCCCGGAGCCGACCCTGGGTCCGGTCGCTGCCGGGGCCCTGGTCTTCGGGGCGAGCGCCGCCGTCCTCGTGGTCGAGCTCGTCGCCCTGCGGCTGGTCGCCCCCTATCTCGGGCTCACGCTGGAGACGAGCACCCTGGTCATCGGCGTCGCCCTGGCCGCCATCGCGACGGGCGCCTGGGCCGGTGGTCGGGCCGCCGACGCGATGCCGCCGCGGCGAGCCCTGGGCCCGCTGCTCGCGGTCTCCGGGGTGGCCGTGGCCGCGACGCCGTTCCTCGTGCGCGGCGCGGGCGAGGCGGGGGGTGCCGGCACCGCGATGCTCACGGCGATGGTCGCCATCCTCGTGCCGGGTGCCTTCCTCTCGGCCGTGCCGCCGATGGTCACCAAGCTACGGCTCACCGACCTCGCCGAGACCGGCACGGTCGTCGGCCGGCTCTCCGGCATCGGCACGGTGGGGGCCATCGCCGGCACCGTGCTCACCGGCTTCGTCTTCGTCGCCGCCCTGCCGGTGAGCGCCGTGCTCGTCGGGCTGGGGGTGCTGCTGGTCGTCGCGGCGGTGGTGGTCGAGCTGCGGGTGCGCGGCGTCCGCGCGGCCGTGCTGCCCGCGGTGCTCCTCGTGCCCGGGGCGCTGGGGGCGGCGTTCGGCCCGGGCCAGTGCGACGCCGAGACGGTCTACCACTGTGCGAGCGTCGAGACCGACGACGGGCGACCCAGCGGGCGCCTCCTCGTGCTCGACGGCCTCTGGCACTCCTACGTCGACCTCGACGACCCGACCCACCTGGAGTTCGAGTACGTGCGGGCGATGGCCGCGGTCACCGACACGGGGTTTCCGGCCGACCGGGCGCTCACGGCATACCACCTCGGGGGCGGTGGCCTCACGCTGCCGCGCTACCTCGCCACGGTGCGGCCGGGCACGAGCAGCGTGGTCTCCGAGATCGACCCGGGGGTCGTGGAGCTCGACGAGGAGCGGCTCGGCCTCGTCACCGGCCCCGACCTCGAGGTGCGCGTCGAGGACGCCCGGTTGGGGCTGCGCCGGCTCGACACCGACAGCCGCGACCTCGTCGTCGGCGACGCGTTCGGGGGAATCAGCGTGCCGTGGCACCTGACGACGCGCGAGGCGATCAGCGAGGTCGCACGCGTCGTGCGCCCGGACGGGCTGTACGCCGCGAACCTCATCGACAACGGGCCCCTCGCCTTCGCGCGGGCGGAGGTGGCGACCATCCGGGAGACCTTCGAGCACGTGGCCGTGGCCGCCGACCCCGTGACGCTGGCTCGTGGGCCCGGCGCAGGCGGCAACATCGTCGTCATCGCGTCGGACCAGCCCGTCGACCTGCCCGCCCTGCGCACGGCCCTCGCCGAGCGCGACCTCACGTGGGGGGTGGTCGACGGGCCGGCCCTCGACACCTGGGTCGGGGACGCCCGGGTGCTGACCGACGACCACGCGCCGGTCGACCAGCTGCTGACGCCCCACGCGACCCCGGCCCTGCCCCCGGCCTGAGCACCTCGGCCGGCGTGGGTGCCACGACGAGCCGGCTGTCGGGCCGGAGGTCGGTCCGTGCGGTGTTCCCGGTCCACAGCCGTGACGACGGGTGGCACGACTGCGTCGGTGGGTTCCTCCCCCTCATGGGGCGGAGAAGGTGGGGCCCCGGTCAGGGGGCGGGGTGGTCGAGGCGCTCGGGATGGGTCACGAGGTCGCGCAGGATCGTCGCCAGGTGCCCCGCGTGCGCGCCGTCGACGACGCGGTGGTCGGCCGTCGCGACGAGCACGAGCACCGGGCGGGCCACGACCTGGCCGTCGACGACGACCGCGCGGTCCTGGATCGCCCCGACCGCGAGGTAGACCGGCGTGCGGGCGAAGGGCAGGGGCGCGAGGAACGCCTCGTCGAGGCCGAGCGTGCCGACGTTGCTGACGAAGGCCGTGCCCAGCGGGAAGCCGGGCTGCCCCACGAAGCCTCGCCCGAACCCGCCCGCCACGAGGCTCGCGGCCGCCATGACCGGCCGCATCGTCCACGCCGGCACCAGGCGCACCAGGCCGGAGGTGCGGCGGTATGCCGCGTCGTGGCCACGCCGCAGGCGCTTCGCCCCCGCGTCGACGGCCCGGGCGATCTCGAGCGGGCTGAGGCGGTCGACGTCGTGCACCTTGACCGGGGCGAGGTCGGACCCACGGGCGATGTCCACCGCGAACCCGATGTCGCACGCCTCGAGCGGCAGGATCCGCCCGAACACGACGCGCGCGCGGATCTCGTCGACCTCGCGCAGCGCCCGGGCGAGGGCGGCGCCGACGACGTGGGTGATCGTGACCCGCTCGCCGCTCTCGGCGCGCACGCGCTCGAGGTAGGCCAGCGCCGCCGTGGCGTCGACCTCCATCCGCGCGTAGATGCGCCCGTCGCGCGACGGGCGCCAGGTCGCGACGGCGATCTTGCGCCGCACGGGGGTCCGGCGCCTCACGGGGTCGCCCCCGTGGTCCCGGTCCGGCCCGGCGAGACGCCGCGGGACGTGGTGCGGATGCCGGTCAGCGCCAGCCGCACCACGGCGCGGGGCGCGTGGGTCACGGCCGCCAGCGGCGCGGCCCGGCGCGGCATCCGCAGCGTGGGCCGGTCGTCGGCGATGGCCGCGACGACCGCGCTCGCCACCTCGTCGGGGTCGAGCATCCGCAGCACCCGGGCCCGAAGCAGCCGCTCGAAGGCCGCGGCGGTGGGGCGGTGGCCGGCGATGCGGCCCATCATGTGCGAGGTCACCGGGCCGATCTCGACCGCCAGGGTGCCGACCGGGCTGTCGCGCAGGTCGGCGCGCAGGCCCGAGGTCAGGTGCGTGAGCCCGGCCTTGGTGGCGCCGTAGGCCGCGAGGCCCGGGAAGGTGCCGACGCCGGCGAGCGAGGAGACGTTGACGAGGTGGCCCCCGCCGCGGGCGAGCATCCCCGGCAGGGCCTGGCGGCACAGCTCGGCGGGGGCGAGGAGGTTGAGGTCGACCAGGTGCTCGAGGTCGTCGGCGCCGAGGTCGGCGAGGTGCGCCGCGGTCTCGGTGCCGGCGTTGTTGACGAGCACGTCGACCGGCCCCTCCAGGGCCTCGGCCCGCTCGAGGAGGGTGCGGCGCTGGTCGCGCTCGCACAGGTCGGCGGGCAGCACGGACCCCTCGACCTCGGCCGCCAGGGACTCGAGGGCGTCGCGGTGGCGGGCGACGAGCGTGACCCGTGCCCCGGCATCCGACAGGTGGGCGGCGAGGCGGCGGCCGATGTCGCCGGTGGCTCCCGTGAGGAGGACGTGGGAGTCGGTGACGCGCATCCGGCCAGTGTCCACGACGGCATGCCGGGTCGTCATGGTCGAGTCCGCCCGGCGCGGCGTGTCGAACGTTCGGCCGAGCGGTGTCGCTCGAGCGGCGCGGTCGACGAGCCGCCCTCAGGCGGCGGCGGCGCCGTCGGCGACGGCGATGGCCACGGCCACGTCGACCTGGCCGGCGGCACTGCTGCCGGCAGCCCCCACCACCGACGCCGTCACGGGGACCCGCCGACCGCCGAGCGCCCGCACGGTGTCGGCGACGGTGGCCAGGGCCCGGCGCCGGCTGGGCATGAAGCGGAGGAAGAACACCAGGCGCAGGAACCAGGCCGCCCACCCGGTGAAGGGGATGCCGTAGAGCTCGGACACCGAGCGGCCGAGCCCGAAGGACGCGGCACGCCCCAGGCCGCGGTACCGGAACCGGCGGGTGCGGCGGCCCTGCACCGCCCGGGAGACGTTGACCCCGACATGGCGTCCGGCCTTGATCGCCCAGAGCGCGTTGGCGGGCACCGGGTCGCCCGTCGCGGGGTGGGTCACGCGGGCGGCGTCGCCCGCCGCCCACACGCCGTCGACGACCGAGAGGTCGGGTGCGGTCGTCAGGCGCCCCTGGAGGTCGCGGAGCCCGGCGCCGAGCCCGGGCAGCGGCACCGGCCGCTGCCCGATCGTGCCGATGACCATGGTCGTGACGACCACGCACCCGTCGGACAGCAGCGCGCTCGTGGGGGTCACCTCGACGAGTCGGGTCCCGGCGCGCACGACGACGTCGAGTCGGTCGAGCTCGGCGGCGACGCGTCGCGCGAGCCGCGGCTGGTCGGCAGCCAGCTCGGGCACGAGGGCGGGCCCCGAGTGCACGAGCTCGACCCGCACGAGTCCCTGCCCACGGTCCGCGACGGCCGCAGCCAGCTCGACGCCTGCCACGCCACCGCCCGCGACGACGACCGTCGGCACGGGGTCGGTCGGGCCGGGCCGCAGCGCGTCGACCCGGGCGGCGAGGCGTTCGATGTCACCGGGGCCACGCAGCGTGAACCCGTGCTCGGCGAGGCCGGGCACGCGGGAGGCGGGTTCCCGGGACCCGGTGCCGACCACCAGGTGGTCCCAGCGCAGCTCCACCTCGGGCCCGCCGGTGACGGGCTCGCAGGTGATCGTTCGCCGCTCGCGGTCGACCCGGGTCACGTGCGCGTGGATCACGCGGGCTCGCGGACACGCGTCGGTCACCGGGGTGCGGGTGCGCTCGATGGGGAGGATGCCGGCCAGCACCTCGCCCGTGAAGCCGTGGAAGCGGTGGCACGGGTCGGCCGTGACGACGACGACCTCGACGTCCCCACGCGAGATCCGGCGACGCAGGTGGCGGGCCAGCGCGGCATACGCGTGGATGCTGACGTAGCCGCCACCGACGAGCACGACGCGGGTCATGCCGTGGCCTGTTCCCGGGTGTGCGCCGGCGGCGGCAGCGGGTGACCGAAGCTCGTCGGGGGCGCGGGGGTGAACCCGAGGTGGGCCAGCCCGGCCGCCATCTCGCGCGTGCGCTCGACGAGGTCGAGAGCGGGGGCGCCGATCGCGAAGTGGCCGCGGTGCCCCGTCAGCGCGAGCATCGCGGTCTCGGCGAAGCAGGCGTAGGCGCGGCCGTCGGGCAGCCCGATGTCGCCGCCGACGATCCGCAGCGTCGGGATGTCGACGACGCCGCCGTCGATGACGGTGACGTCGGGTCGCTGCTCGACCAGCGCCGGCGAGGTGTTGCGCGGCTGCGTGGCGTCGAGCACGACCGCGCCCGCGCCCAGGTGCTCCGGGCCCAGCAGGGCGTCGGCGGACGCCGTGAGGAGGATGACGAGGTCGGCGTCGGCCACCCGGCCGATGTCGGTGGTCGTGAGCGTGGGGATGCTGCGCCCGACGTCGGCCGCCAGCGCGGTGAGGCGTGGTGCCGTGCGGGCCACCAGGGTGAGCCGGCCCGCGGCTGCGTCACGGGCGAGGAGGCCCGTCACGGCGGTGCCGACGCTGCCGGTCGCGCCGACGACGGCGACGTGCCGCTCGGAGGCGGCGGGAAGGGTGTCGAGCACCCGGCGGGCCTGCGTGTCGACGGTCGCGGCGGTGAACGCGTTGCCGTTGGTCACGCCGATGTCGGTGCGGCCACGCAGGGCGGCCCCACCCGCGGTCACGGTCGCGGTGAGGGCACCCAGCCCGACGGTGCCCGAGCCGAGCCGCACGGCCCGGTCGACGGCGCGGGCGACGCGGGCGCGGCCCTTCGCCGGGTCCCCGATGAGGTGGCGGGCGCCGAAGGGCACGAGCACGACGTGGCCGACGCGCTCACCGGCGATCTCGACCCCGGCCATCGTCACCGGGGCCAGGGGCAGGCGGCGCAGCGCCGCGTCGTAGACCGTTTCGGGCACGAGCCCGAGGGGGCGCCAGACGCGGGCGAGGTCCTCGGCGAGCCGGATGCGGGGGTGGACGAGGAAGCTGAACGGATGCCGTGCGGTCACGACGACTCCTGGTCTGGGAAGGGTCGGTGCCGCGGCGGAGCGGCGTGTCCCCCACCAAGAGCCCGCCCCCGGGTGCGTGATACATCGTCCGGTCCCGCCACCGCCCTGTGGGCGCTGCCCCCTGCGTGTTCTCGGTGCGTCGGCTCGTGTGCGAGGCTGTGGCCAGCCACGTCACCGAGAGTGCGGAGCCATGCCATGCGGCCAGTCGACCCCCGTGTCGTCGAGCTCCTCAACGACGCGCTGACCTTCGAGCTGGGCGTCGTCAACACGTACTTCCTGCACGCGCGGATGCTCGACAACTGGGGCTTCCCCAAGCTCGGCAAGGTCTTCTACGACCTGTCGATCGACGAGATGCGCGACGCCGACGCCCTCATCACCCGGGTCCTGTCCTTCGAGGGCCACCCGAACATCCAGCGGCTCAGCCCGATCCGCGTCGGCGAGGACGCCGAGGCGATGCTGCGCCTCGCGCTCGAGAGCGAGATCGCGGCGGTCGCGCAGTTCAACGCCTCGGCGCAGGAGTGCCACGACCTCGGCGACCACGGCACCGCAGCGGTGTTCGAGGAGATGGTGCGCGACGAGGAGAAGCACGCCGACTGGTTCGAGTCGCAGATCGAGGCGCTCGTGCGGGTCGGCCTGCCGCAGTACCTCTCCCAGCAGATCGGCTCCTCGCAGACTCCCTGACGCCCGGTCGTCACGGTGCCGGCGGCGCCCTCCGTCGGGTCGGGCGTGGCAGCCGGATGCCGTAGAACCGCGCGCCGGGCGGTCCGTCGAGCGCGGTGAAGCCGAGGCGCTCGTAGAACACCCGCGCCCCCGCGTTGGCCTCGTCGACGCCGAGGTGCGCCCCGGGTGCCCCCGCCCCTGCGAGGCCGTCGAGCACCTCGACCACGACCCGCCGACCCCACCCCCGGCCCTGGAGCCGTGGCAGGAGGTCGACGTGGAGGTGCGCCGGGTGCGCGGCGAGCAGCCCGGCATCCGTGCCCGGTGTCCGGTGCAGCTGCTCGACCAGGGCGCGGTCGCCGGTGGTCGTGCCGCTGCCGCGCGGGTAGCGCTCGCGCAGCGGGGGCAGCCAGACGTGCTCGAGCCACTGCTCGAACGCGGCCGTGTCGGGCACACCCACGGCGTAGCCGGCGACGCCCTGGTCGTCGTGGACGACCCGGGTCACGGCGTCGGGGTGGACGAGGTAGGCCCCGGCCCAGACATGACCCATGAGGTCGGGGTCGTCGTGGAGGTCGCTCGCGTCCGC
>DATITJ010000378.1:0-2492 GCA_035467935.1 Ornithinibacter sp. | reverse complement strand
TGCCCGTCGTCATGTGGTTCCACGGCGGTGGCTGGGTGCTCGGCAACGTCGTGGGCTACGACCCGATCTGCACGTTCCTCGCCGCCGAGGTCGGGTGCGTCGTGGTGTCGGTGGACTACCGGATGGCGCCGGAGCACCGCGCGCCGGTCGCGGTCGAGGACTGCGTCGACGCGACGACGTGGGTGGGCGTCAACGGCGACGTGCTGCGGGCCGACGCCACCCGGATGGCGGTGGCAGGTGACTCCGCGGGCGGCAACCTCGCCGCCGTCGTCGCCCAGGTGCTGCGCGACCACGGTGACACCCGGCTGCGGCACCAGGCCCTCATCTACCCGGCGACCGACCTGACGATGTCCTCGCCGTCGGTGCTCGAGCACGCCAACGCCGCGGTCCTGACCAAGCGCTCCATGGACGCCTTCCGCGACCACTACGTCGCGCCGGGCCACGACCTGCGCGACCCTGTCCTCTCCCCGCTCTTCGGACTGCTCGAGGGCCTCCCGCCGGCCCTCGTGCAGACGGCGGACCTCGACCCGATCCGCGACGACGGCATCCGGTATGCCGAGGCGCTGCGGAGCGCCGGTGTCCCGGTGCGGCTCACGAACTACCTCAAGGTGCCGCACGGGTTCGCGTCGATGCCGGGAGCAGCCCCCGCCGTGGGCCGCCAGCACCGGTGGGAGCTGGTCTCCGAGCTGACCACGGCACTGTCGCCCACGGCGCGCGGCTAGGCTGCCTCCCATGCGCGAGGTCGTCGTCTTCTCGGGGTCGGCGCACCAGACCCTTGCCCACCGGATCTGCGACGAGCTCGGGGTCGGTCTGTCCGAGACGCTGATCAGCCGGTTCAGCAACGACTGCCTCCAGGCCCAGCTGCTCGCCAACTGCCGCCAGCGCGACGTCTACATCGTGCAGCCGCTCGTGCCGCCGACCCAGGACTCGCTCATGGAGCTCCTCCTCATGATCGACGCGGCCAAGGGTGCGTCGGCGGGCATGATCACCGCGGTGATCCCCCACTTCGCCTACGCGCGCAGCGACAAGAAGGACGCCTCCCGCATCTCGCTCGGGGGGCGTCTCGTCGCCGACCTCATCTCCACCGCCGGCGCCGACCGGGTGCTCACGATGAACCTGCACGCGCCGCAGGTGCACGGCTTCTTCTCCGTGCCGGTCGACCACCTCACCGCCCTCGGCGTGCTCGCCGACCACTTCCGCGAGCAGGACCTCCACGACACCGTGGTCGTCTCCCCCGACCTGGGCAACGCCAAGGACGCCACGCAGTTCTCCCGGCTCCTCGGCCTGCCGGTCGCGGCCGGCTCGAAGCGCCGGCTCGGCGACGACCGTGTCGTCATCGACTCGATCGTCGGCGACGTCCACGGCAAGCGGGCCATCGTGCTCGACGACGAGATCGCCACCGGTGGGTCGATCGTCGAGCTGCTCGACCGCCTCGCCGACCACGGGGTCACCGAGGCCGCCGTCGCCTGCACCCACGGGCTCTTCGCCGGGCGCGCGGTCGAGCGGCTGCGGTCCCACCCGATGGTGAGCGAGTTCGTGACGACCGACACCGTGCCGGCGCCCGCCGGGTGGCCCGAGCTCAAGGTGCGTTCCGTGGCCGGGCTGTTCGCCGAGGCGATCAAGCGCATCCACGAGGGCGAGTCGGTGTCGAGCCTGTTCGACGGCGTCGACCCCACGCACGCGCCGCCGCGCCAGACCTCGCTCTTCGACCGGGTCGGCTCGTGAGTCGTGCGCTCCCGGCGGTGCTCGACGTCTCCCTCGTCGTGCTCTTCGCGGCCGTCGGCCGCCGGTCGCACGCCGAGGGGCTCGACGTCGCCGGCATCCTGCGCACGTCCCTGCCGTTCCTCGTCGGCACCGCGGCGGGCTGGCTGCTCGCGAGCATCACCCTCGACAGCGCGCCGCGGTCGCTGGCGTTCGGTGCGGTCGTCGTGGCCTGCACCGTGGTGCTCGGCATGGTGTTCCGGCGCATCGCGGCCGAGGGCACCGCGCTGTCGTTCGTCGTCGTCGCGGCGACCGTGCTCACGGCGCTGCTCCTCGGGTGGCGGGTCGTGGCCCGCCTCGTGGCGGCCTGAGGGCGTCAGGCCGTCCGGCTCCAGGGGGCCCGACGCAGGGGAGCCCGCGGGGCTAGAGGTACTGACCGGACAGGTTGGTTGAGGGAGTGCGACCCGTCGTTGTGACGGGGTGACACGGGAGGGCCTCCCGCGGTGGAGTGGAACTGCTCAAGGTTCACTTCGCCAAAACAGGAGGCCCTCGTGTCCCACGCTAACGCTGCCCTGACCCCAAGGGCCCGACTTCGGGTCGCCCAGCTCGTCGTCGATCAAGGGGTGCCGATCGCCGAGGTTGCGGCCCGGTTCCAGTGCTCGTACCCCACGGTCAAGCGGTGGGCCGGCAGGTACGCGGCCGGGGAGCCGATGACCGACCGCTCCAGCCGGCCGCACCGGATGCCGGCCAAGACGTGCCCGGCGACCACCAAGCGGATCGTGTCGCTGCGG
>DATITJ010000377.1:0-1652 GCA_035467935.1 Ornithinibacter sp. | reverse complement strand
GGGTGCCGACGCGCTCGCCGACCGTGCCGATGGCACCGGCGACGGCGGCGGACCTGCCGGCTCGGGGGCCGTCGTCCTCGTCCTCGTCGTCGAGGTCGACCCGCAGGTCGCCGTCGTCGGGCGCGCCCGCCCGCCCATCGTCGGCGGGGGTGTCGCGCAGCCCCGCGGGCGCCCCGGTGGGCACCGGGACGGCCCGAGTGGGCTGGTGCCCCTGCGCGACCTCGGTGAGCACGGGGGACCGCGTCGGGGAGGTGTCGTCGGTGGTCGAGGTGCGCGGGCCGGATGCCGCGCGGCCGGATGCCGCTGCGCCGGTCGCGCCCGCGGCTCCAGCCATCGCGGCGCCCCCTGCCACGGCGGCCAGGCCGAGGCGGGGTCGGGTCTCGTCACCGGGGGCCCGGGCCGCCGCCGGCACGACGGGCTGCACCCGGGTCGCGTCGTCGATCGCCCCGTCGCCCTGGGTCGCCCCGTCGCCCTGGGTCGCGTCGTCGTCGGGCTCGGGCGGTACGACCGGCGCCGGCCGGGTCGCGCCGCGCCCGATGACCTGGCGGGCCGGCCAGGGCGCGACCTGGCGGGCGAAGTCACCCGGGCTGGTCGGCCCCTGGCCGTCGTTGAGGGTGAGGCGGCAGATCGCGTCGAGGTCGCGCGGCACCCCGGCCGCGATCTCGGAGGGGGCGGCCACGCCGCCGGGCACGCGCGGCGCGGCACCCAGCCCCGAGCCGCCGGCGCCGAGTGGCCACAGACCGGTGAGGCCGGCATACGTGAGGGCCACGACGCCGACGGCGTCGCGACGGGCGGCCTCCTCGGCCTCGGCCCCGTCCTCGCCGACGCGCACGGCGGCGGTCTCGAGGCCCCGCAGGCGGATGTCTCCCTCGGGCGTGCGCAGGACGTCCTCGGGCTTGAGGTCGAGGTGGTGCATCCCCCGCTGACGGGCCGACTCGAGGGCAGCGGCCACCTCACCGGTGATGCGGCGCACCTCGTCGCCGGGGACCCCGCCGTCGTCGACGAGCTCGGCCAGCGTGTGGGCCTCGTCGAGGTCCTCCTCGACGACGTAGGCCACCTCGGCGTCGGCTCCGACGTCGAGGATGCGCACGAAGACGGTGTGCGTGACGGATGCCGCACGCCGGGCCGCGTCGAGGAGCGCGGCCGTGCGGTGGTCGGCGGCACCGAGGCACAGGACGGAGACGCGGCGACCGAGCGTCATGTCGTCGGCGGACCACCTCTCGGTGTCGTACACCTGCTCGAGCCGTCGGTGGACGGTGTACCGCCCGCCGAGGACGGTGCCGGGTCCCACACCCCTCACCGGTGCTCCTTCCGCTCGTCGGTCGCGGCGCACGGGACGCCACCACCCGCAGCCGACGGGTGTGCGCCCATCGTAGACACTGCGGCGTCAGCGACGACGGAGCCGACGCGTGAGGGGTTCGAGCGCCGTGCCGATCTCGCGTACGCCGAGGGCGCGGGCGACGCCCCACGTCACGGCCAGCTGCACGGCCCCCGCGGCCCCGAGGACGAGGGACCCCCGCAGCAGCCCGCGGACCCCACGGGTCTCGCCGAGGTCGGGGAACACCTCGCCGATGAGCCAGGCGAGGGCGAGCGCCGTGAGCACCTCGGTCACCGCGAGCTTGAGGTAGACCAGGCTCGTGCCGCGCAGCCGC
>DATITJ010000376.1:0-4216 GCA_035467935.1 Ornithinibacter sp. | reverse complement strand
AGGTGGCGTGTCGTCTGCGTACCTTGATGAAGCGGCACGCCCCCGGACGCCCCCGGACGCCCCCGCAGCCTCAGGCCAGCCGCGGGTCGACGACCGTGATGCCGGCGGGGGAGGCGGAGTCGAGGAGGGGGAGCAGCAGGGCGGCGTCGTCGAGGGAGACGGTGCGCTCCAGGAGCAACGACGGGTCGAGCGCGCCGGACGAGACGAGCGCCAGCAGCGCGGGGTAGTCGGTCGCGGCCATGCCGTGGCTGCCGAGCAGGTCCAGCTCCCAGGCGATGACGCGCTCCATCGGCACCACCGACGCGCCGCCGGCCGCCGGCAGCAGGCCGACCTGCACGTGCCGGCCCCGTCGGCGCAGGCTGAGGACCGAGTCGGCACAGGTCTGCGGCGACCCGACTGCGTCGAGGGCGACGTGGCTGCCGCCGCCGGTGAGCTCCTGCACCCGAGCCGGTACGTCGGTCCCGTCCGCGAGCACCACGTGCTCCGCACCCAGCCGCGTCGCCAGCAGGAGCGCGGCCGGTGAGCGGTCCACCGCGATGACCCGGGCGCCGGCGGCGACCGCGATCATCACCGCGCTGAGCCCCACGCCGCCCGCGCCGACGACCGTGACCCACTCGCCGGGGGCGACGCGGGCCCGCGCCGACAGCGCGCGGTAGGCCGTGGCGAACCGGCAGCCGAGGCTGGCCGCAGCCGCGTCGGTCACCCCGGACGGGATCGCCACGAGGTTGGCGTCGGCGGCGTGCAGCACGACGAGCTCGGCGTAGGAGCCCCAGTGCGTGAAGCCGGGCTGGGTCTGGTCGGGGCACACCTGGGCGTCGCCGCCGAGGCACCACGTGCACACACCGCAGCCGCAGACGAACGGCGCGGTCACCCGGTCGCCGACCCGCCACCGGTCCACACCGGCGCCCACCGCGGCCACCACCCCCGCGAGCTCGTGGCCGGGCACGTGCGGCAACCCGACGCCCGGGTCGTGGCCCGCCCACGCGTGCCAGTCGCTGCGGCACAGCCCGGTCGCGTGCACCCGCACCACGACGCCGCCGACCGGCGCCTCCGGGTCGGGCACCTCCCGCACCGACACGGGTCCCTGGAACTCGTCGAACACCACCGCACGCATGGGCGACATGTTGGCAGCCCACCCGACGGGGTCGTCGGGCTACCCTCCGGGACATGACAGACCCCCGCTCCAGCACCGTCGACGACGTCCTGCACCGCAGCGCCATGAGGTCCCCGGACCGGGTCGCGCTGGAGTTCGCCGACCGCTCGTGGACCTATGCGGAGCTCGACGCCGCGGTGTCGCGCGCCGCGGCGTACCTCCTCGGCCTCGGGCTCGTCCGGGGCGACCGGGTGGCGACGGTGGGGGCCAACTCGGATGCCTACCTGCTGGCCTACCTCGGCTGCGCGCGGGCCGGGCTGGTGCACGTGCCGGTGAACTACGCGCTGACGGGCACCGAGCTCGACTACATCCTGACCCAGTCGGGCAGCCGGGTCGCGCTGGTCGACCCGGAGCTCCGCGAGACCGTCGAGGGCACGCGCAGCCGCGGCAACAACGCCCTCGAGCAGGTGCTGACGCTCCACGGCGCCGACGACGCGGTGCTGCCGGGCTGGTCGCAGGGGGAGGTGCCGTCGATCGACACCGACGTGAGCGACACCGACCTCGTGCAGCTGCTCTACACCTCGGGCACGACCGGCAGCCCCAAGGGCGCGATGATGACGCACCGCGCGCTCGTGGCGGAGTACGTCTCCTGCGTCGTCGCGCTCGACCTGGCCGCGGGCGACGACCCGCTGCACTGCATGCCGCTCTACCACTCGGCCGGGATGCACGTCTTCCTCCTGCCCTACCTCGCCGTCGGCGCTACCAACCGGTTGATGGTGCGCCCCGACGTGCCCGAGCTGCTGCGCCGCATCGAGCAGGACCGGGTCGGCGCGCTGTTCCTCGCCCCGACCGTCTGGGTGCCGCTGGCCAACCACCCCGACCTCGCCACGCGTGACCTCTCGTCGCTGCGCAAGGCGTTCTACGGCGCCTCGATCATGCCGGTGCCCGTGCTCGAGCGGCTCCAGGAGCGACTGCCGGAGCTGCGCTTCTACAACTGCTTCGGCCAGTCCGAGATCGGCCCGCTGGCCACCGTGCTGCGGCCCGAGGAGCACGCCGAGCGGCCCGAGTCGTGCGGGCGGCCGGTGCTGTTCGTCGAGCTGCTCGTGGCCGACGAGGACGGCGCGCCGGTGCCGGCGGGTACGCCGGGGGAGCTGCTCTACCGCTCGCCCCAGCTGTGCACGGGCTACTGGGACGCCCCCGAGGCGACCGCCGACGCCTTCCGCGACGGCTGGTTCCGCTCGGGCGACCTGGTGACGATGGACGAGCAGGGCTACATCACCGTGGTCGACCGGATCAAGGACGCCATCAACACCGGCGGGGTCCTGGTCGCCAGCCGTGAGGTCGAGGACGCGCTCTACACGCACCCCGACGTCGCCGAGGTCGCCGTGATCGGGACCCCCGACGAGCGCTGGATCGAGGCCGTCACCGCCGTCGTCGTGCTGCGTGAAGGCGCCTCCGTCGACGGCGCAGCCCTCATCACCCACGCCCGGCTGACGCTCGCGCCGTTCAAGATCCCCAAGCACGTGCACTTCGTCGACGAGCTGCCGCGCAACCAGAGCGGCAAGCTGCTCAAGCGGGTGCTCCGCGACGACCTCGACGAGCCGGCGTCGTAGGCCGGCACTCGAGGTCGGGCACTTGAGGTCGGTCACACCAGCCCCGGATCGGGAACGAACCACCCGCGCCCAGCGCTGAGACAGACATGACCACCACCCAGCCCCGCCTGATCGACGACCTCGACGCCCTGCACGACAGCTATGTCTCGGCGATCAACGCCGCCGTGGCCATCGACGACTCCCGGCGCATCGACGAGCTCGCCGCCGGCTACGACCGCGAGGCCACCCAGATGGTCGCCGAGCGCGAGGGCAAGACCCACCTGCTCCCGCTCCAGCGCCGCGCCGCCTGAGCGAGTGAAGCCGCGCCGGCTGGGTACAGGCTCTTGATGCCCCCAAGCTCTCCGAACGACCCTTCCCGCGCGCCGCTCGGCGGCCGCTACCGCCTCGACCGCGAGGTCGGCAGGGGAGGGATGGGCAGTGTCTTCCTGGCCCACGACGAGCGGCTCGGCCGCGACGTCGCGGTCAAGCGCGTCGGCCACCTGCCCGGGGAGTCCCTGCCGCACCTGGCCCGCGCCATGCGTGAGGCGCGCTCGACGGCGGCCCTCAACCACCGCAACGTGGTCGCCGTCTACGACGCCCTGGAGGAGGGGGACCACCTCTGGCTGGTGATGGAGTACGTCCCCGGCCGCACGCTCTCGGAGATCACCGCCGCCGAGGGGCCGATGGACCCGCTGCGCGCCGCCCGCATCGGCGCCCAGGTCGCCGACGGGCTCGCCGCCGCCCACGCGGCCGGGATGGTCCACCGCGACGTCAAGCCCGGCAACATCCTGGTCACCGACGATGACGTCGCCAAGATCTCCGACTTCGGCATCGCCCGCAGCCTGGCCGACGACCAGCTCACGCAGACCGGCCTGATGGTGGGCACGCCCGGCTACTTCGCGCCCGAGCTCGCCCGCGGCGCCGACGCCTCGCCGGCCTCCGACGTCTGGGCGCTCGGTGCCACGCTCTTCGCGGCCGTCGAGGGCCACGGCCCCTACCCGTCGCAGGGCAACGCGCTCGCCGTCCTGGCCGGCATCGCCAGCGAGCCCGCGCCGCTGCCCCAGCGCGCCGGCCCGTTGCGCCAGCCGATCCGCCGGATGATGGACACCGACCTCGCCGCCCGCTGGACGATGGCCGACTGCGCGCAGGCCCTGCACCAGGTCGTCTCCCGCCACGGCGCCGACACCCCGGCCACCACCCAGGAGCAGACGGCGGTCTTCGCCGCGCCCACGCCCACGCCCGAGCCCGAGCCCGAGCCGGTCACCCCCGCGCCCACACCCCCCGCCGACGGCGGGCGGCGCCGTCGTACGCCGTTGGCGCTGGCGGCCGCCCTGGTCCTGGTGCTCCTCGGCGGTGCGGCCTGGGCGCTCACCGACGACGACGAGACCGAGCCCGCAGCCACCCCCGAGCGGCAGCGCTCCTCCGCTCCGGCCGGCGGCCAGAGCCAGGACCCGCCGCCCTCCGAGGCGACCCCCGAGGAGCCGGCGCCCGAGCCGACGCCCGAGGAGCCGGCGCCGGAGCCGACGCCTGA
>DATITJ010000375.1:0-3600 GCA_035467935.1 Ornithinibacter sp. | reverse complement strand
CAGACCTCGGCCACCCAGGGGGCGGCTGCCGCGCCACGACTGCCGATGCGACCGGTCACGCGCGCCTCAGACCCGGGGGGCCGGCGGCACGTCGGTGGGAGGCGTCGGGTGGATCGGCTGCGTCTGGTCGATCGGCGCGGCCGGAGCGACCGGAGCGGCCGGAGTGACCGGAGCGGCGTACCCACTGGGCGGCGGGATGGTCGCGTCGCGCTGGCCGAAGTCCACCCTGGGTGCCTCGCGCTGGTCGCCGACGGCCTCGAAGTACTCGGCCTGCCTGATGCCGAAGATGTTCGCGACGAAGTTGGTGGGCACGGTCTCGACCCTGGTGTTGAGGTCCCGCACGGTGGCGTTGTAGTAGCGCCGGGCCGACGCGATCCGGTCCTCGGTCGAGGTCAGCTCCTGCTGCAGGGCGAGGAAGTTCTGGTTGGCCTTGAGGTCGGGGTAGGCCTCGGCGACGGCGAGGAGGCGACCCAGCGACTGGCTGAGGATGTTCTCGCTCTCGGCCTGCTGCGCGGGTGACTGGTTCGGTGCCATGGCCGCGCTGCGGGCCTTCATGACGTCCTCGAGGGTGCCGCGCTCGTGGGCGGCGTAACCCTTGACCGTCTCGACGAGGTTGCCGATGAGGTCGTGCCGTCGGGTCAGCTCGACATCGATCTGCCGCCAGGACTCCTGCACGAGGTTGCGCAGCTTGATGAGGCCGTTGTACATGCCGACGACCACGCCGACGAGCAGCAGCACGATGACGGCGACGATGATGGCGATGATCATGGGAGCTCCCCTGTTGGTGGCGTCTCGTTCGCGATCCTAGGGCCTGGACAGGCTCGGTCAGGCGAGGCCGAGGTCGGTCAGGCCGTAGGCGTGGCGGTACTCGAGACCAGCGTCGGCGAACACCTGGGCCGCCCCGGTGGCCCGGTCGGCGATGGTCGCGACCCCGACGACGGTGGCCCCTGCCTCCTGCGCGGCCTTCGCGGCGTCGAGGGGCGAGGCTCCGGTGGTCGAGGTGTCCTCGACGATGAGCACGCGCCGGCCCTCGATCGACGGGCCCTCGATGCGCTGCTGCAGGCCGTGCGCCTTGCCCGCCTTGCGCACCACGAAGGCGTCGAGGCGCTCGCCGGCCGCGGCTGCGGCGTGGAGCATCGCGGTCGCGACCGGGTCGGCGCCGAGGGTCAGGCCGCCGACGGCGTCGACCTCGAGGTCGGCGACGAGGTGGCGCATGACCCGGCCCACGAGCGGGCCTGCCTCGCCGTCGAGGGTGATGCGGCGCAGGTCGACGTAGTAGTCGGCCTCCTGGCCGGAGGACAGGGTCACCCGTCCATGGACGATCGCCTTGGCGCGGACGATCTCGAGGAGGCGGGCACGGTCGGCGGCGATGTCGGTCACGGCCCCCACCGTATGCCGTCGCCCGGTGCGACCGTCGCCGGCCGTCCGTGGGCGGGTGTGTGGGTGGTCAGGAGCCGGTCCTCCGGGTCGGCGGGGGCGGCGCCGGGAAGAAGGCCGACCCCTCGCCGAAGGCGCCCGGTGTCGCCCACTGGTCGTGCCAGCGCTGGTGGTGGTCGGCGTCGGGCGGCGGCTCGGGGCGTCCCGGCGGCTCGTCGCCGTCCCACACGTCGATCCCGGCGCGCAGCATCCGGCCGGTCGGGCTGCCGACCACGGCGGTGGCCAGCGCGTCGACGAGGTCGGCGGGCAGACCGTCGAGCAGTGTGCGGGGCCGACGCCGTTCGGCGAGGACGAGGAGCCGGGCCACGGCGTGCACGTCGTCCGGCCGCAGCCGCGTGCCGGCGAGCAGGAGCCCCTGCAACGCGACGAGGAGCCGGCCCCGCTGCTGCGGTCCGAGCGACAGGAGCGCGTGGCGGTGCGCCGTCTCCTGCCCGTCGGCGGAGGCGGTCCGCAGGAGGTGCCGGTACTCCCTCAGCACCTCGGACTCGACGTCCGCACCCATCCGTCGATGGTAGGTCCGGCCGGCCGTGTGGTCGAGGGCCCCGGGCGGTCCGTCAGCCGGCGGGTCAGGACCGGCGGCGGAACCGGTCGAGGGTGCGCACGGCGCCGCCGCGCACGAGCGGGCGCGGCAGCATCCGCACCCCGGTCGTCACGACCTTCCACTGCACGCCCGGCACCGAGATCACCTTCCCGGCGGAGGCGTCGGCCAGGGCCTGCTGCACGACGACGTCGGCGTCGAGCCACAGCCCGCCCGGCAGCGCCGAGACGTCCATGCGGGCCCGCTGGTGGAACTCGGTGCGCGTGAAGCCCGGGCAGAGCGCGGTCACGGTGACACCGGTGCCCACGAGCTCGCTGGCGAGCGCCTCGGAGAAGACGGTGACGAACGCCTTCTCCGCCGAGTAGGTGCCGTTGGCGATGAACGACGCGACGGACGAGACGTTGATGATCGTGCCCCGCCCCCGCTCGCGCATGGCCCGCCCGGCGGCGTGGCAGGTGAGCATGACGGCCCGCATCATGACGTCGAGCCCGGCCTCCTCGGCCGCGAGGTCGTTGTCGAGGAACCTCCTCGTGAAGCCGAAACCCGCGTTGTTGACGAGGAGGTCGACGGGCCGGTCGGGGTCGGCGATCCGGGCGCACACCTCGCCGGTCGCCGCGCGGTCCGAGAGGTCGGCGACGAGCACCTCGATGTCGACGCCGTGCGCGGCGCCGAGCTCACGGGCCAGCCGGTCGAGCCGCGCGCGGTCGCGGGCGACGAGCACCAGGTCGTTGCCCTCGCGCGCGAGCCGCTCGGCGAAGGCGCGGCCGATGCCGGCGGACGCTCCGGTGACGAGTGCCGTGGTCATGCCCGGACTGTATGCCGAGCACCCGGCGGAGGCGGCGGCACCCGGCCGCCACCGCTGCCGGGGCCGCCCCGCCTGCCGGTCCGGCCGCGTCGGACCCCGTGGATAGGGTGCAGGGGTGCGCATCGCCACCTGGAACGTCAACTCGATCCGCTCCCGCATCGACCGCGTCGAGGCCTGGCTGCAGCGCTCCGACGTCGACGTGCTCGCCATGCAGGAGACCAAGGCCCGGGAGGACCAGTTCCCGCGCGAGCGGTTCGAGGCGCTGGGCTACGAGGTGGCCCACCACGGCCTGAGCCAGTGGAACGGCGTCGCCGTGCTGTCGCGCGTCGGCCTCGACGACGTGCAGGTCGGGTTCGAGGGTGACCCCGGCTGGGGTGAGCCGCTCGCCGCGGAGGCGCGCTCGATCGGTGCCACGTGCGGCGGCATCCGGATGTGGTCGGTCTACGTGCCCAACGGGCGCGCGCTCGGGGACCCCCACATGGTCTACAAGCTCGACTGGCTCGCTCGGCTGCGTGAGCGCGCCACGGAGTGGGCCGGCGACGGCACCCCGGTCGCGCTGTGCGGCGACTGGAACATCGCGCCGCAGGACGACGACGTCTGGTCGATGGAGTACTACCTCGACAAGAGCCACGTCTCCCCGCCCGAGCGGGCCGCCTTCACCGCCTTCCTCGACGCCGGGTTCGTCGACGTCGTGCGGCCGCACGCACCCGGGCCGGGCGTCTACACCTACTGGGACTACCAGCGACTGGCCTTCCAGAAGCGGCGCGGCATGCGCATCGACTTCGTCCTGGGGTCCCCCACGCTCGCCGCCCGGGTCGCC
>DATITJ010000374.1:0-3004 GCA_035467935.1 Ornithinibacter sp. | reverse complement strand
TCTTCATCACCGCCGTCTTCCCGGTCAGGCCCGAGCACGCCGACGACTGGCCACAGATCTCGCGTGACTTCACCGAGGCGACCCGGGCCGAGGAGGGCTGCCTCTGGTTCGACTGGTCGCGGTGCGTCGACGACCCCACGGCGTACGTCCTCGTCGAGGCCTTCCGCGACGAGCACGCGGGCGGCGCGCACGTGCACAGCGAGCACTTCGCCACCGCGACCGCCGAGCTGCCGGCCTACCTCGCGAGCACCCCGCGCATCGTCAACGCGACCGTCGAGGGCACGCAGTGGTCCGAGCTCGGCGAGATGGCGGTGACGGCCTGAGCGGCCAGCACCCTCCGGTCGACGACCTCGACGACCTCGTCGACCGCGTGCTGGGGCTGCGCCAGGAGGTGGGGCCCGGGCGACCGGTGCTGCTCGGCCTCGTCGGCGAGCCGGGCGCCGGGAAGTCGACGCTCGCGGCCTCCCTCGTGGACGCGCTCACCGGTCGGGGCGTCTCCACGGTCCTGGTGCCGATGGACGGGTTCCACCTCGCGAACGTCGCGCTGGCGGCGCTCGGCCGTGCCGACCGCAAGGGCGCCATCGACACGTTCGACGGCGCCGGCTACGCCGCGCTGCTCGCCCGGCTGCGGTCCGCGGGGCCCGACACGGTGTGGGCGCCGACCTACGACCGGTCGATCGAGGAGTCCGTGGCCGGCGCCGTCCCGGTCGCTCCCGGCACCGAGGTCGTCGTCACCGAGGGCAACTACCTGCTCGTCGACGAGCAGCCGTGGGACGCCGTGCACGACCTCCTCGACGAGGTGTGGGCCGTGCGCGTCGACCCCGCTCGACGAAGGCAGCGCCTGGTGGAACGCCACGTCGCGTTCGGCAAGGCCCCGGCGCAGGCCGCGGCGTGGGTGCAGGCCGTCGACGAGGGCAACGCCGCGCTCGTGCGGGCCACCCTCGACCGGGCGGACCTCGACGTGGTGCTCGGCTAGCAGCCGGTCACCCGACCCGGACGGGCCTCATCATCTCGTGGTCCTCGTGCTCGAGGATGTGGCAGTGCCAGACGAAGAGGCCCGCGGCGCCGGCGGCGCCCCTGCCAGCACCGTGTGACTCGACACTGTCACATGCCCGATCGAGCCTCCCCCGCACGGATGCCGCTCACCCCGGCGCCGCGCGCGGACATACGATGCGGGCGTGTCGGAGGCGAGGTTCGGGTCACTGGTGGCCCGCGGTGTCCGCGCGGTGACCCACGACTCCGCCGACCTCACGAGCGGCTTCTGGGTGGTCGTGCTGACCTTCGAGGGCCACCTCACGGCTGTGCGGATGGACCAGGTCACGCAGGAGGCGCCCCCGCACCCGTCCGCGGCGGACGCAGCCTGGCCCGCGCTGGTGGGGGAGTGGCGCACGAGCCTGGACCGCACGGCATACGTCACGGGTGTCGAGGAGATCCGGGCGCGGGTCGCCGCGGGCACCGTCTACCAGGTCAACCTCTGCCGGGTGCTGGAGCACGACCTCCCCGAGGACGCCTCGGTCGCCGCCCTGGGGGCTCGGCTCGCCGTGGGCAACCCGGCGCCGTACGCAGCCACGATCGACCTGCCCGAGGCCGGTCTGGAGGTGGCCTGCGCGTCGCCGGAGGCCTACCTCCTGCGCCGTGGCGAGCGGATCACCTCGCGGCCGATCAAGGGCACGGCCCGCACCGTCGGGGGCCTGCTCGCCAAGGACTACGCCGAGAACGTCATGATCGTCGACCTGGTGCGCCACGACCTGGGCCACGTGAGCCGGCCGGGCACCGTCGAGGTCGACCACCTGTGCCGGGTCGAGGAGCACCCGGGCCTGGTGCACCTCGTCTCCGACGTCTCCGGACGCCTTCGCGCGGGCACGAGCTGGCAGGAGGTGCTCGCCGCGAGCTTCCCTCCCGGGTCCGTGAGCGGGGCCCCGAAGCACACTGCACTGCTGGCGATCGCCGACCTCGAGCCGGTGCCGCGGGGGCCCTACTGCGGCGCCGTCGGGTGGGTCGACGCCGATCGCGACGAGGCCGAGCTCGCCGTGGGCATCCGCACCTTCTGGGCCGCGCGCGACCCTGCGGGCCGGCGCGTGCTGAGGTTCGGCACGGGCGCAGGGATCACCTGGGCGAGCGACGCCGTTGGTGAGTGGGAGGAGACCGAGCTCAAGGCGGCGCGCCTGATGGGTCTCGCCGCGGGGGAGCCGCCTGCGCATGGAAGGGTGTGACGCATGAGTGAGATCAGGGTCTGGGTCGACGGGGTGCTCGTCGGCGCCGACACGCCCGCGGTGAGCGCCGTCGACCACGGTGTCACGGTCGGCGACGGCGCGTTCGAGACCGCCAAGATCGACGACGGCGTGCCGTTCGCGGTGACCCGCCACCTGCGCCGGCTCGACCGCACCATGGCCGGGCTCGGGCTGCCGCCCGCCGACCACGACCGCATCCGCGAGGGGATGGCTGCCGTGCTCGCCGGCGAGCCGGTCGAGTTCGGCCGGCTGCGCTTCACGGTGACCGGCGGCCGGGGCCCGCTCGGCTCGGACCGCCACGACTCCGACCTCACCCACATCGTCACCGCGGTGCCGCACGCCCGGCCCGAGGCCCACGGCGCGGTCGTCACGGTGCCGTGGGTGCGCAACGAGCGCGCTGCGACCGCCGGGCTGAAGACGACGTCGTACGCCGACAACGTCATCGCGCTCGCCGCAGCCAAGGAGCGCGGCGCCATGGAGGCGCTGTTCGCCAACACCCGGGGTGAGCTGTGCGAGGCCACCGGGAGCAACGTCTTCGTCGTGGTGGACGGTGTCGCGCGCACGCCTCCGCTGTCGAGCGGCTGCCTCGCGGGCATCACCCGCGAGCTCGTGCTCGAGTGGTGCGCGCATGAGGGCCTCGAGGTCGTCGAGGAGGCCATGCCGGTCGACGTGCTCCAGCGCGCCGACGAGGTGTTCCTCACCTCCTCGATCAAGGACGTCTTCCCGGTCTCGTCCGTCGACGGGCGCGCGCTGCCCGCACCCGGGCCGGTCAC
>DATITJ010000373.1:0-3740 GCA_035467935.1 Ornithinibacter sp. | reverse complement strand
GGGCCCAGATCTCGTCGAGGGCGTCCATGGCCGGGGGAACCTGCTGCGCGATCCCGGTGGTCAGCGCGAGCGGCGGCTGGCGCCCTCGGAGAACGTCGCCGCCGAGCGCGCCGGGCGCGAGGAGGCGGGGCGACCCGCGCCTGACCCACCGCGCCCGCCACCCTGGCCCGAGCCACCGCGGCGCTGGCCGGAGCCGCCGCTGCCCGTGCCGGCGGGTGCCGCTCCGCTGCCCTGTCCGCGACGGGAGCCCGAACCGCTGCCGCCACCGGCGCTGCGACCGCCCTGACGGCGTGCGCCGCCGGAGCCGGACCCGCCGGAGCCGCCACGGCGACCCGACGACTCGGTCTCGGGCGTGGCGAACCCACCCTCGAAGGAGCGGTCGCCGGGGGCGAGCTCCTTGAGCAGGGGGTGCGTCTCGCTCACCCGGGTCGTCGTCGCACGGACGCCGGCCCTGCGGGTGAGGTCGCGCACGTCACGCACCTGGTCGTCGGTCATGAGGGTGATGACGGTGCCCGAGGCACCGGCGCGGGCGGTGCGACCGGAGCGGTGGGTGTAGGCCTTGTGCTCGACCGGCGGGTCTGCGTGGATGACGAGGGCGACGTCGTCGACGTGGATGCCGCGCGCCGCGATGTCGGTCGCGACGAGGGTACGAGCCGCGCCGGAGTGGAAGGCGTCCATCGTGCGGGTGCGGGCGTTCTGGCTGAGGTTGCCGTGCAGCTCGACCGCGGGCACCCCCGAGCCGTTGAGCTGGCGGGCGATCTTCTTGGCGCGGTGCTTGGTGCGGGTGAACACCACCGTGCGGCCGGGAGCCGCGACGAGGTCGAGCAGGACCGGCAGGTGCCCGTCGGCAGTCACGTGCAGCACGTGGTGCGACATCGTGCCGATCGGCGACTGGGCCGAGTCGGCCTCGTGCGTCACCGGGTTGACGAGGTAGCGGTTGGCGATGACCCCGATGCCGGCGTCGAGCGTGGCCGAGAAGAGCATGCGCTGGCCGCCGCGCGGCGTCGCGTCGAGGAGGCGGCGCACCTGCGGGAGGAAGCCGAGGTCGGCCATGTGGTCGGCCTCGTCGATGACGGTCACCTCGACGGCGTCGAGCGAGATGTGGCCCTGGCCGATGAGGTCCTCGAGCCGGCCGGGGCACGCCACGACGACGTCGACGCCGCGGCGGATGGCCGAGACCTGCGGGCCCTGGCCCACACCACCGAAGACGGTGCGGGAGGTCAGGCCGAGGCGCTGCGCGAGGGGCGTCATGGCCTCCTCGATCTGCGAGGCGAGCTCACGGGTCGGGGCGAGGATCAGCGCGCGGGGGCGACGGGGCTGACGGGCCGTCCCGCTCGTCGCGAGGCGGGCGAGGACGGGCAGGAGGAACGCGACGGTCTTGCCGGAGCCGGTGCGGCCGCGGCCGAGCACGTCACGGCCGGCCAGCGAGTCGGGCAGGGTGGACGCCTGGATGGGGGTCGGGGTCGTGATGCCGCCGACGGCGAGGACGTCGACGAGGGGGGCCGGCACGCCGAGCGCGCCGAAGGTCTGGGACGACAAGAAAGGGTCCTTCATGGTTCGTGGGGTCGTCGCGACATGAGCGGTCGGCGTCGACGGGATGGTCTGCCGGGCGGGCTCTGGGCCGCGGCGCCGCGACCGGGAGTGGTCTCCCGTCGCGTGGCATCGACATCACAGACGTGCGCGGGCCGCAGGCAGAGGCGGGAGCCGCACGTCCACCCTACGGGACGGGGGTCCACATCCCCGCATCGGCGGGGTGCGGGGGTGCGGCCACCGGGCACCGGCAGGTGACGCGAAGCCCTCGTGTCCGCCGCTCCCCGGTCCTACAGTGATGGCGTGCCGTCGCTACCGCTCTTCCCCCTCGGCAGCGTCCTGCTGCCCGGCGCCCGGCTCCCCCTGCAGCTCTTCGAGCCGCGGTACCTCGTGCTCGCGCAGGCCCTGGCGGCACGTGACGAGCCGGACCGGTGCTTCGGGGTGCTGCTCATCCGCAAGGGCCACGAGGTCGGGCCCGACGCCGTGAGCGACCTGCACGGGATCGGCTGTGAGGCAAGGGTCGACGCCATGGCCATCGCCGACGGGTCGATCGGCACGGTGGTCCACCTCATCGCCACGGGCGTGCGCCGGTTCCGCCTCGACGGCATCGACGCGTCGGCCGAGACGCCCTACGCGACCGGCCGGGTCACCTGGCTCGACGAGCCCTCGGCTGCTGCCGACCTCGACGTCGCCGCGCTCGCCGCCCGCGCTCTGCGCGAGCACGAGGCCTACCTCGAGTCCCTGGGGGCCGAGCCCGAGCCCGTCGAGGCGCCCCTCGGCCAGCTCGCATACCGCATCGCGGAGCACATGGTGCTCGACCCCTCCGACCGCCAGCGGGTGCTCGAGGGCGCGGACGCCGCGACCCGGCTGCGCACGGTGCGAACGCTGCTCCGCCGGGAGGCCGCGATCGTGGGTCGGTTCGGGGCCTTGCCGACCCCGCCGCCGCCGGGTGGGGCCTCGCTCAACTGAGGTGTGGCGCACCGCTGCCGGAGCCCGGGTGCCGGGCCTCGACGGGTAGGTTGCCCGCATGGACCTCGCGCACCTCCAGGACGTCATCGAGCGCACCTACGGCGCGCGTGACCGCGAGCGCGGCGTGCCGAGCACCGTCGCGTGGCTCGCCGAGGAGGTCGGTGAGCTCGCCCAGGCCGTCCGCAAGGGCACGCAGGCGCAGCGGGAGCACGAGTTCGCCGACGTCCTCGCCTGGGTGGCCTCGCTCGCGAACCAGGTGGACGTCGACCTCACCGTCGCGGTGCGGCGGTATGCCGAGGGGTGCCCCCGGTGCGGCGCCTCACCCTGCGCCTGCCCGTGACGCGCCCCTGACCTGCGCACTCGCTCGGCGCCCGACCCGGCAGCCGGGCGCAACACCCTTGCGCGGAGCCCGCCCGGGGTCGACGATGGGATCACCGACCCAGGAGGGCGTGATGCGCAGGGGCACGAGCCGAACCGGGGGGACGGAGGCGGGTCCCGCGAGCGCCGCCCCCGGATCCTCATCGATCAGGACCGACGAGGTCCGCGAGGTCGACGCGTGGTTCGACCGGCTGCCACCCGACCAGCGCGAGGCACTGCTCGCCCTGCGGCAGCGGATCCGCGAGATCGTGCCGGAGGCCACCGAGCGGCTCTCCTACCGCGTGCCGACGTTCGTCCTCGAGGGCCCCCTCGTCGCGCTCAACGCGTCGAAGTCGGGCCTGAGCCTCATCACGATGCGACCCGACCTGTTGACCGCCATGCGCGGTGCGCTCGGTGGGGTCTCGTGGTCGGGGTCGACGCTGCGCTTCAGGCCCGGCGAGCAGCTGCCCGACGACCTCGTGCGCGCCGTCATCGGGGCGCGGGTCGACCAGAACCGCCGCGGCGAGTGACCGTCAAGGCCGGTTGACCCGACGCGGCCGCGCCACCTCCCCCTCTCGAGCAGCGAGTCGAGGTCGCCCGCGGGCGTGGTTGGACCGCCCGGTCCTAGGCTGTGGCATGACGGCGAGACCGGCTCGTCGCGGCATACGCACGAGGAGCCCCATGGATCGACCGGCCTCCGCCGTCGACGACCTCCTCTCCAGCCGATCGTCGATCGCCCGGTGGGGTGTGCGGTCGTGGCTGCTGGCCGGGGTGCTCGTCGCGGGCTCGATCGTGGCGTGGATGCTCTCCCAGGTCTCCGGCTTCGTCGTGCCGCTCGTCATTGCCAGCGTGCTCGGGGCCCTGTTCGCCCCGGTGGTCGACCG
>DATITJ010000372.1:0-3949 GCA_035467935.1 Ornithinibacter sp. | reverse complement strand
ACACCGAGATCCGCGCGACGGGTGCCCGAGGACACCGACACGCGCACCAACGACGCGGCTGTGCTGACCTGGCTCACCTGTGACGTCTCCCCTCGACGGTCGCGAGGACCTCCCCCGCCTCCTGGCCCGACGGCCCGTCAGAGCATAGACGCCGACCCGACGGCGAGATGGCGGGGAGTGCTCCCCATTGGACGTCGGCAGGTGGCACCCTAGGGTCGGCACAGCGAGACCACGGGAGGGGCCGGGCCGGGGTCGGGAGAGGGGCCACCGGTCAGGGGACACCAGACCAGCGCGACGCGCAGTCGCTCGACGGAAGGACAACACATGGGTGACTCGTACCGGGCCGGCGAAGGCGTGGTCCAGAAGAGCGCCGAGATCGTCAGCACGACCCGGGGGGAGCTGCGTCAGCAGGTCAACACCCTCCGTGGCCAGATGGAGCAGGTCAAGGCCCACTGGGAGGGCGAGGGCGCTCGCAGCTTCGACCAGGTCAGCGAGGCCTGGAAGATCCAGACCCAGGACATCGTCGACGTGCTCGACACGTTCGAGGCGAACCTCACCGGCGCCCAGCGCCAGTACGACGCCGACGACTCGTCCGCGGCGTCGAGCCTGTCCAAGTACACCAGCATGCTCGGCAAGTGAGCGGGAGGGAGACCATCATGGCTGGAGACGGCATCAAGGTCGGCGGCGCGGGGATCGACGCGCTGGTCAACGACATGAAGGGCGGGCTCGGGAAGCTCGAGCAGCGCCTGGAGACGATGAAGGGCGAGCTTCGTCCCTACGTCGAGGAGTGGGACGGTTCGGCGCGCCAGGCGTACTCGACCGCCCAGCGGGACTGGGACAAGCAGATCGAGGAGTGCAAGATGCTGCTCGAGGACGTCCGCCAGGCGGTCATCCGCTCCAAGGAGGACTACCTCGCGGGGGAGCAGCGCAACACCAGCATGTGGGGCTGACACCCCCGCACGAACCGACGCCGCGTGCCGGCACCCGTCGACACGGGTGCCGGCACGAACGGCGTCCGGCGGGAGGGGAAACCGGCCGGCGACCGCGACCGTGACCCCGTGACGTAGGGAGGAGACACCATGGGACACCCCTCGCAGGACGGGCCCACACCGGGGCCGTCCGGCACCGTGTCGTACCCGGCGGTGCTGGCGGTGCTGGCCAAGGACCACGAGACCGAGTGGTCGGAGAAGGCCGGCGACCAGGTGTCGCGCGCCGTCAACTCACTGGCCGACGACGCCACCTTCGGGCCCAACCCGACCGCGAGGCAGTTCGCGGCGGTCTACGAGGCGGCCCGCACCGAGTACACCGCGACGCTGCGCGGCATCCGGTCCGACCTCGAGACGGCGGCCCGGAACCTCGCGCTCGCGGCCGAGGAGATGCGCAGCCGCGACGAGAACGCCGGTGCGGCGTTCGTGACCCTCCTCGCCCGGTGGACCACCCCCGAGGGCTTCGAGAGCCACCAGCGCCAGGGGGAGTCCCGCGACAGCGACGAGGTCGTCGCCGGCGCGGCCACCATGGCCGACCCCCAGGCACACGAGGAGCCCGCCGCCACCGACCCGGGCACCTCGCCCGCCATGACCACCGAGCCCGGCGCCGGCGGCGGCGCCCAGCCCTCGCCGACGATGGCGACGGGGCCGGGGAGCTGACCCCGGTGCGACACCCGTGCACCGCACCCCGCCGCCGGCGGGGCGCGTCGGCGTGGGCGCGCCTGGGGGTCCCCCTGGTGCTGACGCTCGGCACGGTCGGTGCGGTGGGCCTGCCGGCGCACGCGGTGCCGGTGCCGGATGCCGTTCCCGCACCTCCGCGGTCCGCAGCCGTCACGGCCCACCCCGCCGCCCCGGCCGGCACACCGCTCGAGGACGCCTCGTGGTGGTGGGACGCCATGGGTGTCGACGAGCTGCACCGGGCCGGCACGGGCCGGGGGGTCACCGTGGCCGTCATCGACACCCCGATCAACCCGGACGTGCGCGAGCTCGAGGGCAAGGTCGCGGCGTCGACCTCGCCCTGCGTCACCGACGACGACGGCGGCCGGGAGTCACCGACGAGCACCGGGCGCGAGGCCGAGCACGCCACCTCCATGGCGGCCCTCATCGCCGGGACCGGGCGGGGCAACGCGGCCGCCGGCGCCGGCATCCGCGGCATCGCCCCTGACGTGCGGCTGCTCCACTACGCCGTGAACTACCCCGACCCCGGCGACGCGCAGGACACGACCTGCGCGATCACGGGCCCGGGATACGACGAGGTCGCCGACGGTGTCGTGGCGTCGATCCGGCAGGCGGTCGCCGACGGCGCGCGGATCATCAACATGAGCCTGTCCGGCGGCTACGACGCCGACTTCGCGCCGGCCATGCTCGAGGCGTACCGCGCCGGGGTCATCCTCGTGGCGGGCACGAGCAACGCGAAACGGGACGTGCTCTGGCCCGCGAACGGCAACGGGGTCGTGGCGGTCAACCCGGTCGACCGCACGGGCCTGGTTGACGAGGACTCCGTCACGGACGCCCCGAACATCGGTCTCACGGCGCCCGGCACGGGCGTCAACAGCTTCGGCTGGGACGGCGGGGCCTGGCACAGCGACTACCACTCCGACGGCTCCTCCAACGCCACGGCCCTCGTGAGCGGCGGTCTGGCCGCGATGTGGTCGGCGCACCCCGACGCGACGGCCAACCAGGTCCTGCAGGCCGCCAGGGCCGGGGTCGGCCTGCGCCGCACCGGCGACGGGGTGCAGACCTGGTTCCGCCGCGAGGGCACGGACCTGCCGCAGGTCACCGAGCGCAACCGCGCCTACGGCTGGGGCATCTTCGACCCCGCCGACGCCGTCGCGATCGACCCGACGACCCTGCCCGACGAGAACCCGTTCGTCGTCGACACCCTCGGCGCCGAGCCGTCGGCCGGTCAGATCCGGGCGTTGTCCGTGGCCGCGTCGCCGAGCGCGACGACCACGGCATCCGCCGCACCGACCGCCACGCCCGACGGCGCCCCCCGAGCCGCCGGGACGACCGGGGCCGGTGTCTCGTGGGGCCTCCTGGCGCTGGTCGCCGTCGCCCTGGGGGTGGTGGCTGCCGTGGCCCTCCTCGTCGCCCGGCGGCGCGGCGGACCCTCGGGCACCGGGGGAGACCCCGCCGACACCATGACGACCGGCGCCGTGGGCGCCCGACCCGGCGCGCGCGCCGATGGGGAGGAATGACGATGGTCCAGGTGCACGACGGTGGTGGCTACAGCCGCCCGCAGCTCCCGGCACAGGCGGGCCCGAACGAGCAGCGGCTCCACCAGCTCTACGACTTCCAGACGGGGATCGTGTCGTACACCGCGAGCCAGTGGAGGACGACGGCGTCCGAGGTCACCGACCTCGCGGTCAGCGTGCGCCGGGTGGTGCGCGAGCTGCGCAACGCGCCCGACGGCGGCGAGGCGTGGAGCGGCGACGCCGCTGAGGCGGCCTACGCGAGCCTGGGCAAGCTCGCGGGCAACCTCGACACGCACGCCGAGCAGATCGCCCGCATCGAGAGCGGGCTGACCCTGGCCGGCGACGCCGTCGGCGAGGCCCGCACGGCCTACGTCTCGACCGTGCGCACGGTGTCGCTCGACGTCGACGAGCAGGACTACCTGCGCACGCCGTTCCGGCAGCCCGGCGGCGGACCGGTCATCCCCGACCTGCCGGCGACGCTCGACCAGGGGGCGTACGACGCCGCGGTGGCCGACGCGCAGGCCAGGCGCGAGGCCGAGGCGGCCAGGGTGCTCCGCACGTTCGACACCACGATGACCGATGCCACCAAGAAGCTGCCCGTGGAGGCCACCGACGACTCCGAGAGCAGTGGCGGCTCGGGCGGCGGCGGAGGTGGGGGCGGTGGTGGACACCCGACCGGCGGCTCCGGCCCCGGCGGCTACGGCCCGCCCACCGGCGGCGGTGCCGGCGGTGGCGGTGGCGGTGGGGGCGCTGGTGGTGGCGGCGGCG
>DATITJ010000371.1:0-4631 GCA_035467935.1 Ornithinibacter sp. | reverse complement strand
CGGTTCGTCACCACCGGCCTGCTCCTCCTGGCCCTCGGCCTGCTCGCCGTCGCCGGCGCCACCCGGTCACGCATCACCCTCGGGCTGGGCGCCGGCGCCTCGGCCGTGGCGCTGCTCGCGTGGGCGCAGCACCCGCTGGCGGTCCTGAGCGCGGGCACGGCGGTGCGGAACGACATGGTCGCCGCGCTCATCGACAGCGTGCTCGTCGGTGCCTTGGTCGCGGTGGGCCTGTGGGCCACCGCGTCGCAGCGTGGCCTCGGCCGTGACCTGCGTCTGGGCACCGCGGTGCTGGCGTGGGTGCTCGGGCTCTCGGCCTCGGCCACCGCGGTGGTCGCGGTCGGCACGCTCGTCGGCATCCGGCTCGGGGAGCCCGTCACCGGATTCACCGTGGGGCACGCGCTGGCGACGGTCACGTGGATGCTCGCCGCCGCGTGGCTCCTGCTGCGCGGCCTGGACCGTTCGCGCGACGCCGACCTCACCCTGCGCACGGGGCTGCTGCTCACAGGTGTGTGCGTCGCGAAGCTCTTCCTCTACGACCTCGCGGCCCTGAGTGGGCTCGTGCGCTCGGTGGCCTTCATCGCGACCGGGCTGCTCCTCCTCGCCACCGGCAGCCGCTACGCCAAGGCATGGGAACGACGCCGTCTCGAGGCGTGACGCAGGGCCTCCGCTCTGCCAGAGTGTCCGGATGGACGCGCTGAAGGGGCGGTGGCGTGCCGACAGCACCGCCGTGGCACCGGCCGCCGACGCGGCCGCCGTGGACGACGTGGGCACCGACCTGCTGCGCCGGTGGCGCGAGCCGCACCGCCGCTACCACGACGTGACGCACCTCGGGGAGGTGCTGTCGGCGGTCGACACCCTGTGCACGGCCGAGGCGGTCGACGCCGCCGACCGGGCGGTCGCCGCGGTCGCGGCGTGGTTCCACGACGCCGTGTACGCCGTGGACCGGCCCGACGGCAACGAGGCCGACAGCGCCGCACTCGCCGCGCACGGGCTGTCCCGGCTCGGGGCGCCCGCCGGGCTCCGGGTGCGGGTGGCCGCACTCGTCCTCGACACCGCGACCCACGACCTCGGACCCGCGCACCCCACCGACGTTGCGCGGGCCGTCGTCCACGACGCCGACCTCTGGGTGCTCTCCGCGCCCGTCGCGCGGTTCGACGAGTACTGCCGGCAGGTGCGCGAGGAGTACGCCCACGTCCCGTCCACGGCATACGCCCGCGGCCGCTCGCAGGTGCTGCGTCCCTTCCTGGTGCGGCCGCACGTCTACCTGTCGGCCCACGCCCGCGAGGCGTGGGAGCCGACGGCCCGCGAGAACCTCGCGCGCGAGCTCACCCGGCTCGCGGGCTGAGCGCCGCCGCGACGAGCGGCCACCAGAACTGGTCCGAGCAGAGCCCGGCGAGCTCCGCCCAGGTGACCCACCTGCGGTCGGAGGTGTCGTCGAGCTCGGCCGTCATCGCCGGGCGCCGACCCTCGAGGTGCACCGCGTAGACCTGGAGCAGGTCGCGGCCCTCGACCCAGAGCCCTCCGGACGACCTGTTGTGGAAGCGCTCGTAGCCCAGCGGGATGAGCGAGTCGGCATGGACGGTGAGGCCGGTCTCCTCGCGCACCTCGCGAACAGCGTTCTCCCGCACCGACTCGCCCGGCTCACGCCAGCCCCCGGGCGCGCCCCACTCGTCGCGCCGGATCGAGTGGACGACGGCGAGGTCACCGACGTCGTCGTGCACGAACGCCATCGCGGCGAAGACCCGGGCCTCGTCGGCCTCGCGAGCCGACCGGATGAGGTCGACGTCGGCCGACGTGCCGTCGACGAAGCGGATGCCGCGCACGCGGGCCACGCCCCGGTCACCCCGTCGCTTCTGCATCCGCAGGCCGCTGTGCTGGAGCGCCCTCAGGAGGTCGCGCGCGGGGGTGGGCCGGGCGCCGGCGGCGACCACGGCGGCATACCGCTCCTCCGGCACGTCGTAGTGGTCGCCCTCGAAGCCGCGCTCGGGGATGCCGATCGCCCGGGCGAAGTCGTGCAGCTCCTCGAGGCTCGTGTCGCTGACGAGGTGGGACCACCGGCGGCCGTGCGCCTCCGGGCGAGGCGGGTCGATGAGGATGGCCACGCCCCGATCGTAGGGGCGTCGCCGTGGTCGCCCGACGCAGGTTCGGCGAGGTCGAGGAGTCGATGCGACGTGTGGAGGAGACCGGGCCCGCCCTCGACGCATCCCGATGCTCGCTGTCGGGCCGAGTGGTGACGTTCGCGAAGGGTGGCTGGTGGCCCCGCGGGGTGCCAGGCCTGTGGAAAACCCGGACCCCCGTGCGCCGCACCGACCTACGCTCGAGGACAGCGGGCCCAGCCACCAGGGCGGCGCCCACGAGCAGGGGGACTCCCATGTCTGCACAGTTCACCGTCGACACCGAGCGCATCACCGCGGCATCCGGCGACATCGCCCGCCTGTCGGCCGACATCGAGGCCCAGGTGGGCGTGATGATGCACCGCCTCACCGCGCTGCAGGAGGCGTGGACCGGCTCGGCGTCGGTGCAGTTCCAGGGGGTGGTCGGGCAGTGGCGGGGCACCCAGCAGCAGGTGCGGGCCTCACTCGACTCGATCGGGCAGGTGCTCGGCGCCGCCGGCGCCCAGTACGCCGAGGCGGAGGCCCGGGCCACGCGCATGTTCAGCTAGGGCGGCGGGCTACTCGGTGGAGATCGCCCGCAGCACGTCCAGGCGCGCGGCCCGGCGACCGGGCCACAGCGCCGCGAGCACACCGACGAGGCCCGCCACCGCGACGAAGAGCGCCAGCTGGCCGCCGGGGACCGCGAGCACGTCGATGCCGTCGTCGATGAGTGACCGTTGCAGCGCGAGCGCGAAGGCGAGCCCCAGCACGATGCCCAGCACGGCACCGAGCAGGGCGATGGCCACCGACTCCAGGCGCAGCATCGTGCGCAGCTGTCGGCGGCTGAGCCCGACCGCGCGCAGCAGCCCGATCTCGCGCACCCGCTCGATCACGGACAGGGCGAGCGTGTTGACGATGCCGAGCACCGCGATGACGACCGCGAGGCCGAGCAGCGCGTAGACGATGAAGAGCAGCTGGTCGATCGGCTTGCGCTGCTCCGCGGCGAAGGACGCCTGGTCGTTGACGCTGACCGTCGGCAGGTCCGCGACGACGGCCTCGAGGTCGCGACCGAGCGCGGCGCGGTCGGCCCCGGGCTGGGCCGTGATGTAGACGGTGCGGTCGGTGGGCGGCACCCCGAGCGCGTCGAAGGCCTCGATCGAGAGCGTCGCGTCCGACTGCAGGGCGCTGCCCTCGGTGTAGGTGGCCACCACCGTCAGGGGCACCTCCTCCCCGGCGTACTCGACCGTGACGGTCGACCCCAGGGCGAGGCCCCGCTCGGTGGCGAGCTCCGTGGAGACCGCGACCGAGGAGGCGTCGAGGTCGGTGAGCGACCCGGTGACGACCTCCGGACGCGCGACCCGGGTCATCGGCTCGGGCTCGATGCCCGAGGCGAAGTCACGATCGCCGTCGATCTGGAGCACCGCGCCGCGCACCCGCGCGATGTCCGCGACGCCCTCGACCCCGGCCACGTCGTCGGCGACGGACGCCGAGAAGGCCTGGCCCACGGCATTCGACACGACGAAGTCCGCCACGATGTCCGCGGCGAGCGACTTGTCCAGGCTCGCCTTGGCCGACGCCCCGAGCACCGACATCATCGTGACCAGGGCGACCCCGATCATCAGTGCCGAGGCGGTCGCCGCCGTGCGCCGCGGGTTGCGTCGGGCGTTCTGCTCGGCCATGAGCCCCACCGCGCCGAAGCCGCGGCGGTAGGCCCAGCCGAGCGCGGCGAGCACCGGGCGTCCGAGCACCGGGCTGAGCAGCGCCGTGCCGACGAGCACGCCGAAGGTCCCGGCCCCGAGCACGTAGGTCGGCTCGCTCCCGACCTCGGCCAGACCGGCGGCCATCGCCGCGACCCCGGCGATCAACAGAGTCGCGCCGACGGCGAGCCGCCAGCGCAGGCCGCTCTCGGCGAGCGCCGCATCGTCGCGCATCGCCGCCACCGGCGGAACCCGGCCGGCACGGCGCGCCGGGAGGTAGGCCGCGGCCAGGGTGACGAGCAGGCCCACGGCGAAGGAGACCACGACGGTGCGCGGTCTCAGCACGAGGTCGTTGGCGCTGAGGTCGAGCCCGATCCGGCCGAAGAGCAGCTTGATGCCCTCCGCGAGGACGAAGCCCAGGCCCAGGCCGGCCGCCGAGCCGACGAGCCCGACGACGCTGGCCTCGAGGAGCACCGACCGGGCCACCTGGCGCCGGCTCGCCCCGATGGCGCGCAGCAACGCGAGCTCGCGGCTGCGCTGCGCGACGAGGATCGAGAACGTGTTGACGATGAGGAACGCGCCGACGGTCAGTGCCACCCCGGCGAAGACGAGGAGGAAGGTCGTGACGAACGACAGCGCCTCGTCGATGCGCGTCGATGCCCGGGCCGCGGTCACGTCACCCGTGGCGGCCTCGAAACCTTCGGGCAGTACGGTCGCGACCTCGGCCCTCAGCTGCTCCTGCGTGGTGCCCGGCTCCGCCGTCACCCAGATCGCGGAGAAGGCGTCCTCGCCGCCGGTGAAGAGGTCCTGCGCCTTCGCCGTGTCGAACATGACGACGCTC
>DATITJ010000370.1:0-3314 GCA_035467935.1 Ornithinibacter sp. | reverse complement strand
CACCCGGGTGCCCACCAACAAGCGCGACATGGGGATGGTCTTCCAGGCCTACAGCCTCTTCCCGCACATGACGGCCCGCCAGAACGTCGAGTTCGGCCTCGAGCTGCGCGGCCGCGACAAGGCGACGCGGCGCGCCCGCACCGCCGAGATGCTCGACCTCGTCGGGCTCTGCGAGCACGCCGAGAAGTTCGCGCACCAGCTGTCCGGTGGCCAGCAGCAGCGGGTGGCCCTGGCGCGGGCGCTGGCGATCGAGCCGCAGGTGCTCCTCCTCGACGAGCCGCTCTCGGCGCTCGACGCCAAGGTGCGCACACAGCTGCGCGACGAGATCCGCCGCATCCAGCTCGAGGTCGGCACGACGACGCTGTTCGTCACCCACGACCAGGAGGAGGCCCTCGCGGTCGCCGACCGGGTCGGAGTGATGTCGACGGGCCGGCTCGAGCAGCTCGCCGCGCCCGCGGAGCTGTACAGCGCACCGGAGACGCCCTTCGTCGCCGACTTCGTGGGCCTGACCAACCGCATCCGCGCGCAGCTCGAGGGCGGCCGGGCGCACCTGTTGGGTGGCACCGTCCCGCTCCTGCCGGGGTCGGCCCCCGGGCCGAGCGCGCTGGTCCTCGTGCGCCCCGAGGGGGTGCGCGTCGCCCACGACGCCGACGGCACGGCATCCGTGGTGAGCGCCAGCTTCCTCGGCGGCCACGGCCGCGTCATCGTGCGCGTGCCCGACGACACCCTCGTCACCGTGCAGGTGCCCAACACCGAGGTGACGACGTTCCGCCCGGGCGACACCGTGACCCTGGCCCCGCGCGGGGACGCCGCGCTGGCCGTGGCCGACTGACGGCCCGCTGACCGCGGTGGACGACGAGGGCCCGGCACCGCCACGCGGTACCGGGCCCCCCTGTGTCCCGTCACGCCGTGGGGGCAGGGACCCACGGCGCGGTGACGGGAGTCACTTCGGCATGAGGACCCCGTCGATGACGTGGATCACGCCGTTGGCGGCCACGACGTCGGTCGCGGTCACGTTGACCGTGCCGCCGGCCGCGTCGGTGAGGGTGACCATGTCGCCGTCGACGTTCACCGTCAGCTCGCCGCCCTGGACGGTGGCGACCTTCTGCCCGTCGAGCTTGACGACGTCGGCGCCCACGACCTTCCCCGGCACCACGTGGTAGGTGAGGATCTGGGTGAGGTCCCCCTTCGGGTCCTTCAGCAGGGTGGCGACGGTGCCGGTCGGGAGCTTGGCGAAGGCGTCGTCGGTGGGCGCGAAGACCGTGAAGGGCCCCTCGCCCTTGAGGGTCTCGACGAGCTCGGCCGCGGTCAGCGCGGCGGCGAGTGTCGTGAAGTCCCCGGCCGCCACGGCCGTGTCGACGATGTCGGCGGAGGCCATCGAATCGCTCGGGGAGGCGCTCGGGGAGGCGGAGGCGGAGGTGCTGGCCGGGGCGGGGCTCGCGGCGGTGTCCGTGTCGTCACTGCCGCAGGCAGCGGTGGTGAGGGCGAGGGCCAGGACGGCGGCCACGGGAAGAGTGCGTCGCATCGCAGTGATCCTTTCGGGGGTGGTACTCGGAGTGGTACTCGGGTTGGTCTGACACCTCTTCTTCCGCCGGGACCCGGCCGGTGGATGCACATCCTTCGACAAACTTTCGACAACCAGGCGTGCGGTCGGGCCGCGGGCGTGGCGGACCGCCGCCCCGGGGCGCGACCGGCCACCGGCCGTGGCCGCCGCGGCCCCGCCCTCGATACGCTGCGCAGCGTGACCGTCACCGCCGCCGCCCACGACCTGTCCGACCCCGCGACCGACCCGTTCGCGGTCGCCGACGCCGCCGCCGCCGTCATCCGCGAGCGCACCGGGGTGGAGCGGCACGACGTCGCCCTCGTCCTCGGCTCGGGCTGGGGGCAGGCGGGCGACCTCGTCGGCGAGACCATGACGACGATCGACAACACCGACGTGCCGGGCTTCGCGAGGGCCGCCGTCGCCGGCCACTCGGGGGTCATGCGCTCGGTGGCCATCGGCGACACCGGTCGTCGGGCCCTGGTCTACGGCACCCGCACCCACTACTACGAGGGACGCGGCGTGCGTCCCGTCGTGCACGGCATCCGCACCGCTGCCGCCGCGGGCTGCTCGACGGTCGTCCTCACCAACGGCTGCGGCGGCCTGCGCGAGGAGTGGGTGCCCGGCACGCCGGTGCTCATCTCCGACCACATCAACCTCACCGCGACCTCCCCGATCGAGGGCGCCAACTTCGTCGACCTCACCGACGTCTACTCCCCCCGCCTGCGCGCGGTCGCCCGGGAGGTCGACCCCGACCTCGACGAGGGCGTCTACGTGCAGTTCCGCGGGCCGCACTACGAGACGCCGGCGGAGGTGCGGATGGCCAGGACGCTCGGCGGCGACCTCGTCGGCATGTCGACCTCCCTCGAGGCGATCGCCGCCCGCCAGAGCGGCCTGGAGGTGCTCGGCATCTCGCTCGTCACCAACCCGGCCGCCGGCATCTCCAAGACGCCGCTCGACCACGAGGAGGTGCTCGAGGCCGGCCGCGACGCCGCCGAGCGCTGTGGTCGCCTCCTCGCCGCCGTCGTCGGCCGGATCTGAGGGACACGCCATGGGGTATGCCGCCGGCGCACCGCTCGCCGACCTTCTCGCCGCCGCACGGGCCTGGGCCGGCGACGACCCGGACCCGGTGACCCGGGCCGAGCTCACGGGCCTGGCCGACGCCGCCGAGTCGGGCGACGAGGCCGCTGCCGTCGAGCTGGCCGACGCCATGTCGGGGCTGCTCGAGTTCGGCACGGCCGGCCTGCGCGGGCACCTGGGCGGTGGCCCGAACCGGATGAACCGCGCGGTGGTCATCCGCGCGGCCGCCGGGCTCACGGCATACCTGAAGACGCTCGACCCCGAGCCGTTCGTCGTGGTGGGGTACGACGCCCGCACCAACTCCGACGTCTTCGCGCACGACACCTGCGCGGTGGTGGTCGGCCTGGGCGGGCGCGCCGCGGTGCTCCCCCACCCGCTGCCGACGCCGGTGCTCGCGTACGCGATCCGCCACCTCGGCGCGGATGCCGGGGTCATGGTCACCGCGTCGCACAACCCGCCCGAGGACAACGGCTACAAGGTCTACGTCGGCGACGGGTCGCAGATCGTGTCCCCGGTCGACGGGCTCATCGCCGCCGAGATCGCGAGGGTCACCTCGGTCGCGTCGGTGCGGATGCCGGACGACGGCTGGCACACGCTCGACGACTCCGTGCTGCAGGCCTACCTCGCCGACGTCGTCACCGTCGTCTCGCCGGACAGCCCGCGCGACGTCACCGTCGTGCACACGGCCCTGCAC
>DATITJ010000369.1:0-1737 GCA_035467935.1 Ornithinibacter sp. | reverse complement strand
CACCGGCGAGGCCCCACACCTCCCGGGCGGCCCGGGCGTTGACGACGACGATCACCAGGCCGAGCACGATGTCGGGCCAGCCCGAGCCGGTCCATGCGGTCACGAGCGCCATGGCGATGATCGCGAGGTTCACGGCCACGTCGTTGCGCGCGACGAGGTATGCCGCGCCGCTCAGTGAGCCGCCGTGGTGCCGCACCCGCGCGAGGAGGAAGGCACACACGGTATTCACCGCGGCCGCGCCGCCCGCGGTGACCAGGAGGGCCGTGACGTCGGGGGCGGCCGGATCGAACGCCTTGGTGAACGCCTGCCACGCCGCCGCGACCGCGGGTGCCAGGATCACCAGCGCCATGACGCGACCCGCGAGGGCCCGGCGGGCGAGGGGCCACCCGAGCGCCAGCGCGATGAGCAGGTTGATCGCGGTGTCCTCGAGGAAGTCGACCGAGTCGGCCACGAGGGACACCGAGCCGATCGCCAGGGCCACCGACACCTCGACGACGAAGTACGCGAGATTGAGGCCGGCCACGACGAGCACGGTCCGTCGCAGCAGGCGAGGGTCGATGAGCTCGGCAGCGGTCACGTGCCCATCAGACCAGACCCCTGCGGACCTTGCCGCCCCTTGGGGCGGAGAGGTCTTCACGGGGGAGGGGCGGGGTGGCGGCGGACGGCTGGGACGCGCGCCCGGCATACCCTTGACCCATGAGTCCGTTCCTCAAGGTGGTCCTCCTCGTCGCGGTGGCCGCCCTCGTCTGGTGGGTCGTCACGTCGGTGCGGGCCAGCAAGGGCACGACCTCGACGACGTTCACCCCCGTCGAGGACCTCACCCCCGAGGTGCAGCAGACCATCGACGCCGCGCTGTCGCGGGGCGAGCTCATCGGCGCGATCAAGCACTACCGAGCGGCGACCGGTGCCGGGCTCAAGGAGTCCAAGGCCGCCGTCGAGACGCGTCGCTGGAAGAGCGGCGGATGAGGTCGGTGCCGCTCTACGGGCGGCAGGGCAAGTTCACCTTCCGCCTGCTCGCCGTGGCCCTCTTCGGGCAGTCGATCATCCTGTCGTTCTTCGCGCTCGTGGCCCGCGCCAACGCCATCGCCGCCGGCAACCCCGACGACGGCGACCGCCTGCTCTGGGTCGGCCTCGGCCTCGCGGGCCTCTCGCTCGTCGCGGCCGCGCTGATGCGCACCCCGGTCGGCATCACCCTGGGGTGGGTCGTGCAGGCGCTGACCTGGGCCAGCGCCGTGCTCGTCACCGCGATGATCGGCGTCGCGATCGTCTTCACGGCGCTCTGGGTGCTGCTGCTCGTGCAGGGCACGAAGGTCGACCGCATCGTCGCCGAGCGCGAGCGCGCACAGGCTGCCGGCGAGGTCGCCGACGCGCCCGCCGAGCCGGCCTGAGGCGACACCACGCCGGTGCCGGGCGCCCCGTCGGCCGTGACTAGGCTGCTCACGTGACCACCGAACGCTCGCTCGTCCTCGTCAAGCCCGACGGTTTCTCCCGCGGCCTCACCGGGGAGGTGCTGCGCCGCCTCGAGGGCAAGGGGTACACCCTCCTCGCGCTGCAGGTGCTCACCCCCGACATCGACCGCCTCCACCGGCACTACGCCGAGCACCAGGGCAAGCCGTTCTTCGAGCCGCTGTGCGAGTTCATGTCGTCGGGCCCCGTCACCGCCGTCGTCATCGAGGGCGAGCGCTGCATCGAGGGCTTCCGCTCCCTCGCCGGCGCCACCGACCCCACGGTCGCCCA
>DATITJ010000368.1:0-3645 GCA_035467935.1 Ornithinibacter sp. | reverse complement strand
CCGGCCGTGCAACCAGGAGACCGCGTGCTCGTGTGGAAGGTCCTGCCGTCGGCCGACCCGGGTGACCTCGTCGTCGTCGACACGACGGCGACGGCGCCCGTCGACCGCTCCACGCCTGTCTCCGAGGGAACCGTCGGACGGATGCTCGCCGCGGCTGCCGACCTCCTGGGCGTCGACACCGGGCGCCAGGACCGCCTCGGCGTCGTGGGGTCCGCCACCGACGACGAGGTCCTGCTCGATGCGCCGGTGCCGGGGCCGGTCCCGCGCGCCGACGTCGTCGGCACCGTCGTGCTGCGCGTCTGGCCGCTGGACCGCATCGGCACCGTGTCGGCGGCGCCGTGAGCGCGCAGGGGGTCGATCCCGTGGACGGCGTGGACCCGCTGGCCGACGGGGCCGCAGGCGACGACGGGTCGGGCGCCCAGCAGAGCGCCCTCGGGCTGTTCGGCGCCGCGGTCAAGGAGATCGTGCTCGTCGTCGTCATGGCCCTCGCGCTGTCGTTCGTCGTCAAGACGTGGTTGCTGCAGGCCTTCTTCATCCCGTCCGGCTCGATGGAGGACACCCTCCTCGTCGGCGACCGGGTCGTCGTCTCCAAGCTCACCCCCGGCCCCGTCGACGTCGAGCACGGCGTCGTCGTCGTCTTCGAGGATCCGGGCGGCTGGCTCGATTCGGTGCCCCCGCTCGAGCGCACCGGCCTGTCCGGCGCGGTCCACGAGGGCCTCGTCTTCGTCGGCCTGCTCCCCGCCGAGTCCGAGGACCACCTCATCAAGCGGGTGGTCGGCCTGCCCGGCGACCACGTCGTCTGCTGCGACGGCAACCGACGGCTCACCGTCAACGACGTGCCGATCACCGAGCCCTACCTCAAGCCCGGCGACCTCGCGAGCTCGCTGAACTTCGACATCACGGTCCCCGCCGGACACGTGTGGGTCATGGGCGACCACCGCTCCGACTCCGAGGACTCGCGCTTCCACGACCCCTCGGGCACCGGTCGTGACGGGTCCGTGCCGATCGAGGCCATCACCGGCCGGGCGGTGGCCACGGTCTGGCCGCTCGGCCGCACCCGCTGGCTCTCCGACCACTCCGAGACCTTCGCGGATGTGCCGTCGCGGGAGCCGCGGTCGTGAGCCCCCGCGGCCCCCGCACCCCCAGCCTGCGCGTCGAGCGGGCCCTGCAGCGCCAGGGCCACCGCGTCCTCGCCGGGATGGACGAGGTCGGCCGCGGTGCCCTGGCCGGCCCGGTGACGGTCGGCGTCGTCGTCATCGACGAGACCTGCCGCACGGCACCCCAGGGAGTGCGCGACTCCAAGCTCCTGGCTCCGCACGCCCGCGAGCGGATGGTGCCGCGCATCGAGCGCTGGGCCCTCGCCCACGGCGTCGGCCACGCGAGCGCCGCCGAGATCGACGAGGTCGGCATCATCGCCGCGCTGCGCCTGGCCGGCGTGCGCGCGCTCGCCGCCACGGGCGCGCGACCCGACCTCGTGATCCTCGACGGCAACCACGACTGGCTCACCGACCCCGGCGACGTGGGCCTGTTCGCCTTCAGCGACGACGCACGCGTGGCGACCCCGCCCGTCACGACGCTGGTCAAGGCCGACCTCACGTGCTCCTCGGTGGCCGCAGCCAGCGTGCTCGCGAAGGTGACGCGCGACGCGATCATGGTGGGGCTGGGCGGCGAGCACCCGGCATACGGCTGGGTGGAGAACAAGGGGTATGCCGCGCCCGAGCACCTCGACGCCCTCCGGGTGCACGGGACGTGCGAGTGGCACCGGCGGTCGTGGCGGCTGCCGGGCACGATGAACGATGATGGCGCCGTGACCGACCTGACGCGAGTGGGAGAGCGATGAGCTCGGAGGACCTCGAGAAGTACGAGAGCGAGGCGGAGCTGGCGCTCTACCGCGAGTACCGGGACGTGGTGGGGCTGTTCAGCCACGTCGTCGAGACCGAGCGGCGCTTCTACCTGTGCAACAGCGTGGACGTGAAGGTGCGCAGCGACGGCGGCGAGGTGTTCTTCGACGTGACGATGCACGACGCCTGGGTGTGGGACATCTACCGGCCGGCGCGCTTCGCCAAGACCGTGCGGGTCGTGACGTTCAAGGACGTCAACGTGGAGGAGCTCGCCAAGAGTGAGCTCGAGCTGCCCAAGGGCGACTTCTAGGTCGCCGGGGGGCGCGGTCCCCCCGCGTCGTGGTGGGGGCCGTCGTCCACAGGGGGTGCTCGGGCCGGGTGGCCGTCCACAGCATGGTGCCCGGCCTCGTGCCGCGGCCGCCACGCGGGTTGGCTGGCTGCATGACGACGACCCAGGACACCGACGCGACCGACGAGACTGACGACACCGACGACACCGACGACATCGAGGAGCCGCCGCCCGGCGGTGGACGCGTCCGGCTCGGCCGCTACGGCGAGGACCTCGCGGCCCGCTACCTGCGCGACCTCGGCATGGAGGTGATCGAGCGCAACTGGCGCTGTGAGCTCGGTGAGGTCGACGTCGTCGCCCGCGACGGCGACTGGGTCGTCTTCTGCGAGGTGAAGACCCGCAGCTCGTCCGGGTTCGGCGAGCCCGTCGAGGCCGTGACGTTCACGAAGGCCAGGCGACTGCGCCGGCTCGCCGCCGCCTACCTCGCCAGCCACGAGGTGCGGGCGGCCGGGGTGCGCATCGACGTCGTCGGGGTGCTCTGCCGGCCGGGGGAGCCGGCGGTCGTGCGACACGTCGTGGGGGTGGGTTCGTGACCCTCGGGCTCGGGCGCACCCTGTCCGTCGCCCTCACCGGTCTCGACGGCACGCTCGTCGACGTCGAGGCGCACGTCGCGCAGGGGTTGCCGCACTTCGCCATCGGCGGGATGCCGGACACGGCGTGCGCGCAGGCCCCCGACCGGGTCCGGTCGGCGGCGGCGACGATCGGCGTGCCGGTGCCTCCGCACCGGGTCACCGTCAACCTGTCACCGGCGTCGATCCCGAAGCACGGTGCGTGCTTCGACCTGCCGATCGCCGTCGCGGTCCTGACGGCCGCGGGGGTGCTGCGCGGAGGAGTCCTGGCCGCCGAGGTGCTCCACCTCGGTGAGCTCGCCCTCGACGGCAGGGTCCGCGGGGTGCGGGGCGTGCTGCCGGCCGTGCTCGAGGCGGCCCGGCGCGGCGTGCGCCACGTCGTGGTGCCGCTGGCGAACGTCGGGGAGGCCCAGCTCGTCGACGGGGTCACCGTGCACGGGGCCGGCACCCTGCGCGACGTCGTCGACTGGTACGCCGCGGCCGCGCACGGGACCCCCCTGCCGCCGGCTCCGGTCCCCGAGGCCCCGGTCGACGGTGCGCGGTCCGGGGTCGACCTCGCCGATGTCGTGGGGCAGCCGGAGGCCCGGCTCGCCCTCGAGCTCGCCGCCACGGGGGGACACCACCTGCTGCTCTCGGGGCCGCCCGGGGTCGGCAAGACGATGCTCGCCGAGCGGCTCGTCACCGTGCTGCCGCTCCTCGGCCGCGAGGAGGCCCTCGAGACCCACGCCATCCGCTCCCTCACCGGGCAGGTCGGCGACATCGGCGACCTCGACCGCACCCCGCCGATCGTCGCGCCGCACCAGACCTCCTCGGTCGCGGCGGTCGCGGGTGGGGGCACCGGCGTCGTCGTGCCGGGCGCGATCTCCCGGGCCCTCCGCGGGGTGCT
>DATITJ010000367.1:0-1672 GCA_035467935.1 Ornithinibacter sp. | reverse complement strand
TCCAGGCCTGGCTCGGCCTCGTCAAGGCGGGCCGGGAGGAGGACGCCTGGCGCCAGCTGACCGCCGACAACCCGTTGCCCGCGGTCCACGGCCGGGTCTGCTACCACCCGTGCGAGGCGGCCTGCAACCGCGTCGAGCTCGACGGTGCCGTGTCGATCCACGGCGTCGAGCGCCACCTCGGCGACCTCGCGATCGAGCGCGGCTGGGCGTTCGCGTCCCCGGCCACGCGCAGCGGCCGCCGGGTCCTCGTCATCGGCTCGGGCCCGAGCGGGCTGTCCGCGGCCTACCACCTGGCGCGCCTCGGCCACGACGTCACGGTCCGCGACAGCGGGGCCGAGCCCGGCGGCATGATGCGCTACGGCATCCCCTCCTACCGGTTGCCCCGGCAGGTGCTCGACGCCGAGATCGCCCGGATCCGCGACCTCGGGGTGACCTTCGAGCAGGACCACCGGGTCGTGGACCTCGAGGCCGAGCGCCGCGGGGGAGGGTTCGACGCGGTCTTCGTCGCCGTGGGCGCGCACCTGTCCACCCGCGTCGACATCCCGAACCAGGACGCCTCGCGCGTCCTCGACGCCGTGACGTTCCTGCGCGACGCCGCCGGGGGCACCGGTGCGCCCATGACGGGGCGCGTCGCGGTCTACGGCGGCGGGAACACCGCGATGGATGCCGCGCGCGTCGCCCGTCGGCTCGGTGCCGACGACACGGTGATCGTCTACCGGCGTACCCGCGAGCAGATGCCGGCCCACGAGTCCGAGGCGCACGACGCCGAGGAGGAGGGCATCCGGATCAGCTGGCTGCGCACCATCGCCTCGATGGGCGACGACGCCCTGACCGTCGAGGTGCAGGAGCTCGACGAGCACGGAAAACCCCACGGCACAGGGCAGTTCGAGACCCTGGAGGCAGACACGGTCATCCTCGCGATCGGCCAGGAGAGCGACACGGGCTTCCTGCGCGACATCCCCGGCATCGAGTTCCAGCGCGACACCCTCCAGGTCCACACGGACACCCTCATGACGGGCGCCGACGGCATCTTCGCCGGCGGGGACGCCGTCCCGAGCCAGCGCACGGTCACGGTCGGCGTCGGGCACGGCAAGCGGGCCGCACGCTCCATCGACGCGTGGCTGCGCGGCGGCCACCACGACCAGCCGCCCAAGCACGACCACGCCACCCTGGACAAGCTCAACCTGTGGTACTTCGGCGTCCACGACCGGCGCGAGCAGGTCGAGCTCGACGCGCAGGCCCGCTCGCTCACCTTCGACGAGGTGCTGACCGGCCTGTCGCCGGCCGAGGCCGCCTTCGAGGCGGGGCGCTGCCTGTCGTGCGGCAACTGCTTCGAGTGCGACGGCTGCCTCGGGGCCTGTCCCGAGGATGCCGTCGTCAAGCTCGGCGAGGGCCTGCGCTACGAGTTCGACTACGCCAAGTGCACGGGGTGCGGTGCCTGCTACCGGCAGTGCCCCGTGCACGCCATCGAGATGATCCCGGAGCTCTGACCCATGCGCGTCACGATCGACGGCAACGAGGCAGCGGTCGACGTCGCCTACCGCCTCAACGAGCTCTGTGCGATCTACCCGATCACGCCCTCGTCGACGATGGCCGAGCTGGCCGACGAGTGGGCCAGCCACGGGCGGACCAACGTGTGGGGCACGGTCCCCACCGTCGTGGAGATGCAGAG
>DATITJ010000366.1:0-9637 GCA_035467935.1 Ornithinibacter sp. | reverse complement strand
TCGTCTGGGTCAACGGTGGGTCGGTGGCCAACCTCCTCGCGGTGTGGGACGTGCACGACCTGCGTCCCGCGATGCGGGCGGCGTGGGATGCCGGTGTCGTGCTCGGCGGCGTGTCCGCCGGGTCGATCTGCTGGTACCTCGGGGGCTGCACCGACTCGTTCGGCCCCGAGCTGCGCGCCGTCACCAACGGGCTGGGCCTGCTCCCCTACGGCAGCGGCGTCCACTACGACTCCGAGGAGACCCGGCGCCCGACGGTCCAGCGCCTCGTCGGCGACGGCATCCTGCCCGACACGCACTGCACCGACGACGGCGTCGGGCTCGTCTACCGGGGCCCCGAGCTCGTCGAGGCCGTCGCCGAGGTCGACGGCAAGGGCGCCTACGTCGTGACGCGCGAGGGTGACGGCGTGCGTGAGGAGCGGATCGAGCCGCGCCTCCTGCCGACGCCCTGAGCTCAGCCCCGGGCAGGGGTCCGCACCGGAACGACGCGCTCCTCCGCGGCCGACCCGCGTGCCGCATCGATGACCGCGAGCGTGTGCACGGCGTCCCACGGGTCGACGGGCATCGCGGCCCCCGGGCCGTCCGGGGCCAGCGCCGCGTCCACCGCGCGGTAGAGGTCGGCCTGCGTCACCGTGGCCCTGGCCACCGGCTCCCGCTCGTCACCGCGGTACAACCAGCCGCTGTGGGCGGCATCCGCGTCGGCCTGCCCGCTCCACACGTGGGTCTCCCCGGTGAAGTCCGCCATGACGTAGGCCCCGTCGGTGCCGAGCAGCCGCACCCGCGGCCCCGGCGCCCCCGACAGCGACGTCGCGCCGAGGTGTGACACGACGCCGGACTCGTGCCGGCACACGAGGAACGCGTCGTCCTCGGCGACCGTCGTGCGGGCCTCGACCGTCGCGAACACCGTTGCGACTGGCCCGAAGAGCTGCACCGCGGCGTCGACGAGGTGGCTGTGCAGGTCGAGGAGGATGCCGCCGCCACCGGCAGCGCTCGCGTTCTCGCGCCAGCGGTCCTTGGGCACCGGGCGCCACCGCTCCCAGCGCATCTCGTACCGGAACGGGGTGCCGACGAGCCCCTCCGACACCACTCGGGCGACGGTCGCCTGCTCCGGGTCGTAGCGCCGGTTCTGGAACACCGTCAGGGCCACTCCGGCGGCCTCGGCGTGCCGCACGACGTCGGCCGCCCCGGCCGCGTCGACCGCCAGCGGCTTGTCGACGAGGCACGCGACACCGGCATCCACCACGGCCCGCACCTGCTCGGCGTGCGCCCCGCTCGGCGTCGCGAGGACGACGAGGTCGACCCCCGACACCGCGAGGAGGTCCTCGAGCCGGCCCACGACCTGCGTCCCGGGGAACTCGTCCCGCGCGGCCGCTCCCCGCTCGGCGTCGCGCGTCGAGACGGCGACGACCTCACACCCGGCCTCGTGGAGCAGTGGGGCGTGGATGGTCTGCCCGGACGACCCGAACCCGGCGAGTGCGACACGCATCATGCGCGCCAGCCTAGGACCCGCTCGCCGCGTCCTCCCGGTCCGCGGCGAGGTGCCGTGGCCACCACACCGGCGGCCCGATGTCGTATGCCGCGGCCGGCACGAGCAGGGAGCGCACCACGAAGGTGTCGAGCAGCACGCCGAACGCGACGATGAACGCGATCTGCACGAGGAAGACCAGGGGCAGCACGGCCAGGGCCGAGAAGGTCGCCGCGAGGACGATGCCCGCACTCGTGATGACGCCACCGGTCACGGCCAGGCCGATGAGGATGCCGGGCCGCGTCCCCCTGACCTTGGCCTCCTCGCGCACCCGGGTCATGAGGAAGATCGAGTAGTCGATGCCCAGCGCCACGAGGAACACGAACCCGTAGAGGGGGATCGCCGGGTCACCGCCCGTGAAGCCGAACACGTGCTCGAAGACGAGGGCCGCGACGCCGATCGTCGCGGCGAACGACACGACGTTCGCCGCCACGAGGAGGAGCGGCGCGACGATCGAACGCAGCAGCAGGGACAGCACGACGAAGATGACGAGGAGGATCGCCGGGACGATCACCCTGAGGTCACGCGCGCTCGCCTCCAGGACATCGAGGTTCGTCGCGGCGTTGCCACCGACGAGCGCGTCGGTGCTCACCGCGTCGAGGTCGGACCGGAGCCGCCGGACGGTGTCCTGGGCCTCTTGGCTGTCCGACGCGTCCGTCGTCGTCGCCTGCAGCAGGACGCGCCCGTCCACGACCTTCGGGGGCACCGCCGGTTGCCCCGGCTGCGGTGGCACGGCTCCGATGAAGGCGCTCTCCACGCCGGGGTCGGCGGTCACGACGGCCAGGGCGGCCTCGGCGTCACCCTCGGGCACGACGACGAGGATCGGCGTGGCCGACCCCGCCGGGAAGTGCTCACCGATCACCTTCTGGGCGGTGATGGCGTCGGTGTCCTCGAGGAAGGTCTCCTCGATCGTCGAGCCGCTCGCGGTGAACGTCGGTGCGAACGCGGCGGCCGCCAGCAGGGCCAGGAGGGTCAGGACCCACGTCCGTCGCGGGTGTCGCCCGACGAGTCCCGCGACCCGGCCCCACAGGCCCTTCGTGCCGATGACGTCCTCGGAGTGGACGTGGTCGAGCCTGGGCTGGAAGGGCCAGAACGCCTTGCGGCCGAAGAGGACCAGCACGGCCGGGAGGAAGGTCAGCGAGGCGAGCAGGGCACCGGCGATACCGAGGGCGCCGACCGGCCCGAGGCCCGCCGTGCTGCGCAGCTCGGCGAGCAGCAGGCAGAGCAACCCGAGGATCACCGTGGCCGCGGACGCGACGATCGGCTCGACCGACCCCCGCCACGCCCGCTTGAGCGCGACCCACGAGTTCGCCTCGTCGTGCAGCTCCTCCTTGAACCGGCTCACGAGGAGCAGGGCGTAGTCGGTGCAGGCACCGACGACGAGGATGAACAGGATCCCCTGCGACTGGCCCGACAGCGTGATGACGTCGTTCAGGGCGAGCTGGTAGACGACCAACGAGGCTGCGCTGAGCCCGAACACGGCGCTGAGCAGCACCGCGAACGGCAGGATCGGGCTGCGGTAGACGACGAGCAGGATGACGAGCACGACGAGGAGTGCTACGCCGAGGAGGATGCCGTCGATGCCGGCGAAGGCCTCCGCGAAGTCGGCGATGAGGCCGCCCGGTCCGCCCACGTTGCCCTCGAGCCCGACCGGCGCCAGCGTCGCCACGATCTCGGTGCGCAGTGCCGTCGCTCCCTCCACCAGGGCGGAGGTCTCGCCGCTGGCCTCGGTGCCCGTCGTCGCGTCGAGTGGCACCGAGACGAGCACCGCCTCGCCGTCCTCCGAGGGGATCGGGACGGGTGCGGTGTCGCCGACGAGGTAGTCGCCCAGGGTGGCGCCCTCCCCCAGCTCGGGCAGCCCCAGCGCCGGGATGCCCGCCGCGAACTGCGTCACCGCCTGCAGGTCCTGCGGGGCCAGCGCCGCGCCGTCGGCCCGCTGCACGACGACGAGGTAGGGCAGCGTGTCGCTCTCGTTGAGCTGGGCGACCGCTTCACTGACGAGGGTGGACTCGGCGCCCTCGGGCAGGAAGGTCGAGTTGTCGTTGGACTGGACCCCCGAGAGCTTGCCCTGCGCCGACCCGCCGAGCCCTGCGACGACGAGCCACACGAGGACGACGAGGAGGGCGCCCCAGAGGACCGCGCGGGGACGGCGTCCGGCGGCCCGCCTCGCCGAGCGCCCGGCGGGCGGGGGCCCGGCGGGCGGGGCGGGCTCGGAGGTCTCGGTGGCCATGGGCCCAAGGCTAGGGGCGCAGCACCCGCGACCGACAGGGCCGGACCAGCAGGGCCACGGTTCAACGGGGGCGAGCACGCGGCATACGGTGGGGGCATGCGCTTCGTGCACCTCGGCTTCGACCCCGACCTCGTCGACTACGAGCAGGGCTGGCAGACCCAGCGCGAGGTGCACGCCCAGGTCGTCGACGGCAGCCTCCCCGACACCACGCTGCTGCTCGAGCACGCCGCCGTCTACACCGCCGGCAAGCGCACCGAGCCGCACGAGCGGCCCGTCGACGGCACTCCCGTCATCGACGTCGACCGCGGCGGCAAGATCACGTGGCACGGCCCGGGCCAGCTCGTCGGGTACCCGATCCTGCGCCTGCCCGAGGCGCCCATCGACGTCGTCGCCCACGTGCGCCGGCTCGAGGAGGTCATGATCCGGGTCTGCCGCGACGTCGGGGTCGAGACGGTGCGCGTCGACGGCCGCAGCGGCGTGTGGGCCCTCGCCGACGAGCGGGGCCCCGACCGCAAGCTCGGCGCGATCGGGGTGCGGGTGAGCCGCCGGGTGACGATGCACGGCTTCGCACTCAACTGCGACGCCGACCTGTCGTGGGCCGACGCGATCATCCCGTGCGGCATCGCCGACGCCGGCGTCTCCTCGCTCACCCTCGAGGCGGGCCGGAGGGTGAGCGTCCGGGACGTCCTGCCCTACGCCGAGAAGCACCTCGCCGACGTCCTCGGCTGAGCCGCGATTCGGGGGCGACGGTCCCCCGGCGTAGGCTGGCGCGCGTGACTGTCGCACCCGAGGGACGCCGCATGCTGCGGGTCGAGGCGCGCAACGCCGAGACCCCGATCGAGCGCAAGCCGGAGTGGATCCGCACGACCGCGACAATGGGTCCGGAGTTCACCCAGATCCACGCCATGGTCAAGGGCCGGGGCCTGCACACGGTGTGCCAGGAGGCCGGCTGCCCCAACATCTTCGAGTGCTGGGAGGACCGCGAGGCCACCTTCCTCATCGGCGGCGCCACGTGCACCCGGCGGTGCGACTTCTGTGACATCGCCACCGGCCGGCCGCAGCCGCTCGACCTCGACGAGCCCCGCCGGGTCGCCGAGTCGGTGCGCACGATGGGCCTGCGCTACTCCACCGTCACCGGCGTCGCCCGCGACGACCGGCCCGACGGCGCGGCCGGTCTCTACGCCGAGACCATCCGCCAGATCCACGCGCTCAACCCCAACACCGGTGTCGAGATCCTCCCGCCCGACTTCGGCGCCAAGCCCGAGCTCGTCGGCCAGGTCTTCGACGCCCGCCCCGAGGTCTTCGCCCACAACCTCGAGACCGTGCCGCGCATCTTCAAGCGCATCCGCCCGGCCTTCACCTACGACACCTCGCTGCGCGTGCTGAGCATGGCCCGCGGGGCCGAGCTCGTCACGAAGTCCAACCTCATCCTGGGCATGGGTGAGGAGGACCACGAGATCGAGGAGGCCATCCGCGACCTGCACGAGGCGGGCTGCGACATCCTCACGATCACCCAGTACCTCCGCCCCTCCCCCAAGCACCACCCGATCGACAGGTGGGTCAAGCCCGAGGAGTTCGTCCACTGGTCGGACGTCGCGCAGGACTTCGGGTTCAAGGGCGTCATGGCCGGCCCGCTCGTGCGCAGCAGCTATCGCGCCGGGCGCCTGTGGGCCACGGCGATGCAGCGCTGGGGCCGAGCGATCCCCGAGCACCTGTCCCATCTCTCAGCGGCGACCGGCGACCCGGCCCGCCAGGAGGCGGCGTCGCTGGTCGCGCGCGCGGCGGGCACCGTATCCTGATCCCCGTCCGCGGTGTCCCGCGGGCCCAGCCCCACTGATCCAGGAGCACGACCTCCCGTGTCCGACCAGCCCGTGAAGAAGACCGGCCGCATCGCCCAGATCCGTCAGGCCTACGGAGCCATCAAGTCGCTCGACAGCAACCTCGGGTGGTGGATGCTGCTCGCGGCCGTCGTCACCGCCGGTGTGGTCATCGGCATCGGCTTCCTGTTCGGCGGCTGGTGGCGCTGGTATGCCGTCGCCGTCGCCATCCCCTCCGCCCTCCTCGCGGCGGTCGTCGTCATGAACCGCCGCGGCAACACCGCGATGTACCGGGCCCTCGACGGCCAGCCCGGCGCCGCCGGTGCCGCGCTCACCGGCCTGGGCCGCCGTGGCTGGTACGCCGGCCAGGAGCCGGTCGCCATCGAGGGCGCCCGCGGCACGAGGCCGAGTGACATGGTTGGCGCGGCGATGGTCTTCCGCGCCCTGGGCCGGCCCGGCATCGTGCTGCTCGGCGAGGGCCCGACCGCTCGCGTCACCAAGCTCCTCAAGCAGGAGGAGAAGAAGGTCGCCCGGGTCGCCCCCGGCGTGCCCGTGCACCTCTGGGTGGTCGGCGACGGCGAGGGTCAGGTGCCCGTCAAGAAGGTCTCCGGCAAGCTCACCCGCATGCGCCCGGTGCTCACCAAGGCCGAGACCGCCGTGGTCAACAAGCGGCTGAAGTCCCTCGGCGGCATGAAGCCCCCGATCCCCAAGGGTGTCGACCCCACCCGCGCCCGCGTCGACCGCAAGGCGATGCGCGGCAAGTGAGGCACGCACCGGATGCCGTGGCACGGCATCCGCATCTCCTCCCGGCCTGGCGGTGACCTCGGCACGTCGAACGGCCCCGGCTCTGGTGAGCCGGGGCCGTTCGCGTGGTGCTGGGGGTGCTGGTGCTCAGGCGTCGATCGTCTTGCCGACCTTGGTCAGGGCCAGTCCGCCGAGGACCTGCACGATGCCCAGGCCCATCGCCATCGCGCTGACACCGAAGGCCAGGACGCTGGTGAAGAGGGAGGCCCGCAGGAACGAGCCGTTCATGACACTGGCGCGCGCGGGGTCCTCGCGGTCGAGCTCGGCGTAGGTCTTGCCGCCGGAGCCCTCGAGGGCGTGCTTCTCGATGATCATGGCCTCGGAGTAGGCGGTGAAGGGACCGTTGACCTCCTGGCCGGCGAACCAGTCGGCGTCCTCGGCGACGGTGATCCGCTCGTCGGCGAGGGAGGTCTGGACGAGGATCCACGTGCTGGCCCCGCCGATGAACATGATCGCGCCGATGACGGCGATGACGATGCCGGTGATCTTGACGAAGCTGCCGGCGCTCTTGGTGCTGGCCGCACTCGCGGTCGACTGGGTGGTGGTGTTGCTCATGGTCCGCTCCTGCCCTGGTGGTGGTGCCGGGGTCCTCCGGCACGACCGATTCTCCTACGTTGCGTAGTAGTTGAGCAAGCCACGAGTGTGTCTCCTGCGTCACAGGGAACTCCCAGACTCGGGGGGCGGGCGAGCGGGCGACCCGCCGGCGACGCGGTCAGGTGAGCACGATGCGCGTGCCGGCCCACACGTCGTGGAAGCCGCGGCCGTCGCGTGAGGTCAGCACCGCCGGCACGAACAGGCAGAGGAGCGCGGTGCGCACGACCACCTGGAGGGGGAACGAGCCCGGCCGCACCTGCCACACCTGCATCCCGAAGAGGCGGTGGCCGATGGTCGAGCCGGTCGTCGAGACGAGCAGGACGTTGAGGATGGCGAAGACGCCCAACGGCGCGAGTGCCGCCGCTCCCCCTGCCGTGGTGTCGACGCCCAGGAGAACGACGGCGACGAGCTGGCACAGGATCCAGTCGACGAGCACGGCACCGAAGCGGCGCAGGAAGGTCGGGGTGTCGGGACCGGGCCGGGGTGCGTCGTCGCTGCGGGTGGGGTCGGGCGGCATCCCCGGGTCGGACGGGTCGCTGGGCGTCGGCACGACAGCACTGTATGCCGGGCGCCTCCCCCGCCCACGACCGCCGGTCCCCCGCTGGAGTGCCCGTCCGTCCTCGAGAAGGTTCCGTCCACTCCGCGTCCGCCTGTCGGGCGTCACATCTCACACCTTGATACCGTGGCCTCCGTTACACCAGCGAAACACTTGGGTCATGGCTGGGTAACGGCGCGTTCGTACTGTGCTCGCAACGCCCCAGGGCTGGCGCTCGAAAGCCCACCTGCCCGAACCAGGAGGTTCATAGTGTTCAGCTCCGCTGAGGAGGTCCTCGACTTCATCACCGCCGAGGACATCAAGTTCGTCGATGTCCGGTTCTGCGACCTGCCCGGTGTCATGCAGCACTTCAACGTGCCGGCCCAGACGGTCGACATCGACTTCTTCACCAACGGCCAGATGTTCGACGGGTCCTCCATCCGTGGCTTCCAGGCCATCCACGAGTCCGACATGAAGCTCGTGCCCGACCCGAGCACGGCCTACGTCGACCCCTTCCGCGTCGAGAAGACGCTCATCATGAACTTCTCGATCGTCGACCCCTTCACCGGGGAGCCCTACAGCCGCGACCCGCGCAACATCGCCGCCAAGGCCGAGGCCTACCTGACGTCCACCGGCATCGCCGACACCGCGTACTTCGGCGCCGAGGCCGAGTTCTACGTCTTCGACGACGTGCGCTTCGAGACCAAGGCCAACGCGAGCTACTACTTCATCGACTCCGTCGAGGCCGCCTGGAACACCGGTCGCGTCGAGGAGGGCGGCAACCGCGGCTACAAGACCCGCTACAAGGGCGGCTACTTCCCCGTCCCGCCGGTCGACCACTTCGCGGACACCCGAGACAAGATCTGCCTCAAGCTCGCCGAGGTCGGCCTGTCCGTCGAGCGCAGCCACCACGAGGTCGGCACCGCGGGCCAGCAGGAGATCAACTACCGCTTCAACACGCTGCTGCAGTCCGGCGACGACATGATGAAGTTCAAGTACGTCGTCAAGAACACCGTGTGGGACGAGGGCAAGACCGCCACCTTCATGCCGAAGCCGATCTTCGGTGACAACGGCTCGGGCATGCACACGCACCAGTCGCTCTGGAAGGACGGCGTCCCGCTCTTCTACGACGAGCGCGGCTACGGCGGCCTGTCCGACCTGGCCCGTTGGTACATCGGCGGCCTCCTCAAGCACGCCCCGGCGCTGCTCGCCTTCACCAACCCGACGGTGAACTCGTACCACCGGCTGGTCCCCGGTTACGAGGCGCCCGTCAACCTGGTGTACTCAGCCCGCAACCGCTCCGCCTGCGTCCGCATCCCGATTGCCGGCGACAGCCCCAAGGCCAAGCGCATCGAGTTCCGCATCCCGGACCCGTCGTCCAACCCGTACCTCTGTTTCGCCGCCCAGCTCATGGCCGGCCTCGACGGCATCAAGAACCGCACCGAGCCCCCGGAGCCGGTCGACAAGGACCTGTACGAGCTCCCCCCGGAGGAGCACGATGCCATCGCGCAGGTGCCCGGCTCGCTCCCCGAGGTGCTCGACGCCCTCGAGGCCGACCACGAGTTCCTGCTGCAGGGTGACGTCTTCACCGAGGACCTCATCGAGACCTGGGTCGAGTGGAAGCGCAAGAACGAGGTGGACCCGATCCGCTTCCGCCCGCACCCCCACGAGTTTGAGATGTACTTCGACATCTGATCCTTAGACGGGCCCTGACCTGCGCAAACGTGGGTCAGGGCCCGTTCTGGGACACATTGGGGACACAGGGCAGTGCTGACGCAATCGCGTTTCGTCATTGTCGGGCCACAGGTGCCCGTACGTGTTGAGCGTCGTGGTCGCGCTCGCGTGACGCATCCGAGACTGGACGACCTTGACGTCGCAGCCCTTGCCGATGAGCAGGCTGGCGAGGTAATGCCGGAGGTCGTGGAAGCGGAAGCCCTCGGGAAGGCCCGCTACCTGGCCCCTGCTCGAGCGGACCGCCCGCTCGATCGCCCACGGCGACGATGCCCTGCCGGTCTCGTTCGTCACCACGGTTCGCGGCGTAGTGGGTGCGGCACCGCTGCCACGCCGCGGCTGGCAAGGTTGCGCCGATCGCGTCGACGAGGCCGGCGTGCGCGTCGGAGGTGACCAGGGCGACC
>DATITJ010000365.1:0-9082 GCA_035467935.1 Ornithinibacter sp. | reverse complement strand
ACCTCGGTCCAGGCCGGCTCGACCGTCGTGAAGACCGACAGGTCGTGACCATCGGTCCCGTACTCGACGTTCGGCTGGCCGATGGCGTGGTACGGCTGCTCGATCCCCAGGACCGCCCCACCGAGCCACGTGTCGGTCGCCATGACGAGGTGCCGCAGCGTCTGCGCGAACGACCACTCCCCGTCCACCGTGACCTCGACCGTGCCCGCCGGCATCCCCGCGACCCGCTCGAGCGTGGCCGCCCAGGCGTGCTCGAGCACGGCCCAGGCCGCGCGCTGGTCATCAGGATCGGCGGCGCGCCTCCCGGCGCGGCCGGGAAAGCGGCGGTTGAGCTCGGCCTCGACGAACGGGGCCACGTCGACACCGTTGACGCGCAGGACGCTCTCGCCGTCGAGCAGCCACGGGGCGTCGATGTCCGCCCCCGCCACGTCGACCGCGCGCATCACCGCCCCGGACAGGTCGGACCGGACGAACCGAGCCCCCCGCAGGTTCACGTCGACGAACGTCACTTCAGGCACGCCGTCGGGCTGGCTGGGATCTGCCATGACGCCCACCTTCCCACGGCTGGAGTCCGCCTCGCCACGGGTCCGTCACCGCCCGTCGTGCTCGACCGCCACGGTCCGGACCGGCGTGCCGCCCGGCGACCGGCCGCGTCAGGGGTCCCCGACGAGGTGGCCGTCGACGATCTCGACGACCCGGTCGGCGATCGACAGCAGCACGGGGTCGTGCGTGGTGACGACGCTCGTCATCATCTCCTCCTTGGCGAGGCGCGCGATGAGCATCATGATCTCGCGCCCGGTCTCGGAGTCCAGCTGACCCGTGGGCTCGTCGGCGAGGAGCAGCCCCGGGCTCGAGGCCAGGGCGCGGGCCAGCGCCACCCGCTGCTGCTGCCCGCCCGACAGCTCCCCCGGACGCTGGTTCACGTGCGCCGACAGCCCCACGTGCTCGAGCGCCTCGGCCACCCGGTCCTCCCGTTCCCCGGGCTCGACCTCGTTGAGCCGGAGCGGGATGCCGACGTTCTCCCGTGCGGTGAGGATCGGCACGAGTCCGAACGACTGGAAGACGTAGGCGACGGTGCCTCGTCGCAAGCCGAGCAGCTCGGCGTCGGTCATCGCCGAGACGTCGACGCCGTCGAGCACCACCCGGCCCGAGTCGGGGCGGTCCAGGCCGCCCACGACGTTGAGCAGGGTCGTCTTCCCGGACCCGGAGCGACCCCGCACGGCGAGGAGCTCACCCGGCGCGGCGGTGAACGACACCCCGCGCAACGCGTGCACCTGCGTGGCGCCCGCGCGGAACGTGCGGTGGACCTCGTGGACCTCGAGGTGTGCCTCGCTCATGCCCGACCCTCCCCCTGCTCGTCGACGTCGCCGCCCACGTCGGGGTCCGCCCGCGGCACTGCGGCATCCGGCCGAGCGGTCGGCCAGACGCCGATGTGGTCGGCCTCCAGGTCCAGACGCACCCGGTCACGCATGCCCAGCGCGTCGGTGAAGCCGCGCGGCAGCTGGAGGCGGCCGGCGCGGTCGAGCACCGCGAACTCCTCGGCGACGACGCCCTCGACGCCGTACTCGTCGACCGAGGTGCGCCGACGCACCTCCGATGACGTGCGGCCGTCGCGGATGCCGACGGTGCGGGTGACCTGTTCGCTGACGTGCGCGTCGTGCGTCACGACCACGACGGTCGTGCCGAAGGACTCGTTGGCCTCGCGGATGGCCCCGAAGACCTCGTCGCTGCTGCGGCTGTCGAGCTCCCCCGTCGGCTCGTCGGCGAGCAGCACCCGGGGCCGGTTGGCGAGCGCGACCCCGAGCGCCACGCGCTGCTGCTGCCCACCCGAGAGCTCGTCGAGGCGACGGTCGGCGCAGTCGGCGACGCCGAGCACCTCGAGCGTCTCGGCGGCCCGGACGGCCCGCTCAGCCGGGGAGAGCGAGGCGAACACCATCGGCAGCTCCACGTTCTCGACGGCGCTGAGGTAGGGCACCAGGTTGGCGGCCGCCTGCTGGAAGAGGAAGCCGACGGTGTGGCGACGGTAGTGCAGCCGGTCCTTGGTCGACATCGTCAGCAGGTCCCGGCCGGCGACCCGGGCGACTCCAGCGCTGGGCAGGTCCAGGCCCGACAGGATCCTGAGCAGCGTCGACTTGCCGGAGCCGGACGCACCGACGACGGCGACGAGCTCACCGCGGCCCACCTCGAGGTCGAGCCCCTGGAGGGCGACGACCTCGACACCCTCGGCGGAGAAGATGCGCACGAGGCCGTCGCAGAGGATGTCCGGGCCGTGGTGCTCCGGTGGGCCGGGGGTGCGACTGGGGGTGCTGGGGCGCACTGGTCTCGTGGTCATGCGGTGTCTCCTCTGCGCAGGTGCTCGGCAAGGCTGCCGCGGCTGGCGGACGCGGCATCGGTCAGGAGGGCCAGGGAGCCGACGCCGAGCACCACGATCCCGACGAGCAGCCCGGCCAGGGGGCGCGGCTCGATCGGCAGGCGGGAGACGGCACCGGTGAACGGGGCGAGGTCGAGCGCGCCGGCGAGGGTGCTCGGCACGAGCACGCCGACGGCACAGCCCGCGAGCACACCCGTGGCGAGCAGCGGCAGCACCTCGACCCACGCGAGTCGGCGCTCTCGCCCGTGCGGAAGGCCCATCGTGCGCAGCCGGACCGCCAGCTGCGCCCGCTCGGCCCGGGTCGCCGAGAGCAGGATCAGCACGGCGAGGAAGGTCAGGACACCGGCGAGCACCACGCCCACGAGGAAGGTCACGGCGACGAGGCCCGGCAGCGCTCGTTCGGCGACCTCGGACGAGAAGCCCGTGACCGTGACGACCCCGGTGACGAGCCCACCGAGCTCGGCGCGGTCTCGCGCCGCCGTGGCGTCGAGGTCGCGCTGGGCCTGCGCCGAGGCGCGCAGGAGGACCGTGTTGGGCTGGGTGGTGGGCAGCGCCTCGGTGAGGGCGTCGAGCGGCACGAGCGCGACGACCCGGCCCGCTCCCCCGACGGACCGCTCCAGGGCGGGCACGGTGGCCACCCGCCTCGCCGGGGTGCTGAGCTCGCGCAGGCCGAGGTCGAGGTCGCCGACCTCGGGTCCGCCGCTCAGCACGACCGGCAGCCTGCCGTCGGTGGCGCGGGCCGGCGGGGTGAACGCCAGCGGGGTCCCCTCGAGGACCTCGGCGTAGCGGACCGGGTCGACCGCGAGCACGACCACGGACGTGGTCCGCCCGTCGGCGGTGATGGTGGCGCCGGCATCCACGTGCGCGGGGAGCGCCTCCTCGACCCCGGGACGGGCGGCGAGGGCGGCGACGTCGGGCGCGTCGATGCGCGCCGCGTCCACCCGGGCGTCCGCGCCGACCGCGCGCAGGGCGGCGAGCTCGCGCTGGTCGGCGACGCTCGTGGTGAGTGTGGCCATGAGGGTCACCAACGTGGTGCCCACGACGAGCGCGGCCAGCGGCACGGCGGCTCCCGCCCCGGTGCGGGCCGCGCGGGTCAGCCCGACGAAGGCCACCAGCCCGCGCCCCCGCTCGGCGACCCGAGCGAGCCACGACACCGGTCGCGGCATGAGCCGCAGGGCCACGACGGCGGCGGCGAGCGCCAGGAGCACCGGGGTGAGGGCGGCATACCAGTCGGTGCGCCCCGACGCGATGACCGCTCCGCGGTTGCGCACGGTGGTGACCGCGAGCACCGCGAGGAGCACGACCGCGAGCTCGAGCACACCGCGCCGCGCTGCCCGCACCGTGGTGGTCGACTCCTTCGGGACCTCGTCGAGCGCCTGGACCCGCCGGGCCGTCGCGACCACGGCGACCAGGGGCGGGAGGAGGACCACGAGGGCCACCTCCACCCAGGCGGAGCGGGGGGTCGCACCCGGCACGAGGAGCACGACCGCGACCGACGTCAGTGCCGCGAGCGGCACCGCGAACACGCCCGTGGCCACCCCGACCAGGCCGAGGACCTGGAGGCGTGACCCGCCACGCGCCCGCACCAGCCGCACCTCGCGGTCGCGGCGCTGCGCACCGAGCAGGGCCGTGAGGGCGAGGACGAGCACCGCGAGGCCGGTGAGGCCACCGGTGACGAACGACGTCATGACGCTCGTGACGGCGACGTCGCGCTCGTAGCGGTCGAGCAGGCCCGCGAGACCCGTCCTGACGGCTGGCACGTTCGGGACCCCGGCCCACACCGTGGGGTCGGTGTCGAGGCGCGCGAGGAAGCGGCGCAGGACGTCGACGTCCTCGCGCGTGAGCCGATCGGCGTCGAGGGTGTAGCGCCACGCGTGGTCGAGCGCCGGTGAGGGCGAGGGCGGCGGCTCGTCGGACGGGCCGCGCCACAACCCGTCTCCCACGACCGCGTAGCTCTCGAGCGGGGCGAGGACGGCCGCCTGGTCGGTCGTCCCACCCTGCTCCTCGGGGATCTTGGCGATCCCGAGCAGGCGCGGCTCCGCGGCCCACACCTCGTCGGTGGGGTCGAGCGGCTCGAACACCCCCGAGACGACGACCGCGCTGGGTGAGACGATGCGGCGCGCGGCGCCGCTGGCCGAGACGTCCAGGACGTCCCCCGGGGACAGGCCCCAGGCCCGCGCCGTGGCAGCGCTCACGGCCACGGGCACGACGCGCACGACGTGCTCCTGGCCGGCGGAGTCGACGCGCGATCGGGTCGTCGTCGGAGGGCCGGGTGGGCCACCGGCGGTCCAGCGCACCCGGTCCAGGGCCGCGCCGTCGACACGCACGGCGAGCTCGACCGAGGAGACGCCCAGCGGGTCGCCCGAGGCGCGCGCCACGGCGAGAGGGTCGCTCTGCGCCGCGACGAACGACCCACTGAGCAGGCCCAGCACCTCCGGGCCCATCGCGGCGCGCACGGCGTCGTCCACCGGGACGAAGGGTGCGCTCGGGCCCCCCGTGGGGGTGCCCGAGGCCCGGGAGGCTCGGGCGGCGCGCGTCGTGAGGTGCAGCCCCAGGTCCCGCTCGGCGGGGACCGCGGCTCTCACGGCGTCACCGAGCGCCCGGTCGTGGGCCACCGACTCGACCCGGGGCGCGGCGACGAGGAACGCCGTCGTGACCACGGTGAGCACGGCGAGCAGGATCGCCGTGCCGCGCTCGGCGGCGATGCTCCGGCGCAGGAGGGTGAGCTCCCTCAGTGGGCGGCGGGTGGCGGGGCCGGATGCCGTTGCCACCAGCGGGCCGGTCACGACGCCTCCCCGTGGCGCAGCACGGCGGCGATGTCACGGCCGGAGCCCCGCAGCACCAGGACGCCCACGGCCGACAGGACGAGCGCGACGACCAGGCCGAACGCCACGAGCCGGGCGACCGGGAGGGCGACGAGCACCGCGGGCACCTGGGGGTGTCCGTCACCGCCGACGAGCACCGGCACCACGGCCAGGGAGCTGAGCACCCCGAGCACGAGACCCACCGCCACCGAGAGCACGACCACCCCCACCCGCTCGAGGGCGAGCACCCGGCGGATCCGGCCCGGCGCCATCCCCAGGGCGAGGAGCACGGCGTTCTCACGACGTCGGGTGCGACCCAGTGCGGCCGTGGTCGCGGCGAACCCGACGGCCGCGAGCACCAGCGCGGCCGCGGTGACGAGCGACATGGCGGCCCGCATGCCGGCGTTGACGGGGTTGGCCACCCGCTCCGCCACGACGTCGGAGCGGACCACGACGGTGGTGCCGACCGGCATCCCGGTGCGCACGGCCTCCACGACGGCCGACGGGGAGACCGGGTCGACCCACCACTCCTGCGGCTCCACCACGCGGGTCGAGGGGCGGCGCTCGGCCGTGGCGACGTCCCCGACGGCCAGGACCGTGGGCAGGTCGACGACGACCGCCCGGTCCGGGACGCGCGCCGTGGGCACCGAGCCGACGATCCCCACGACGGTGAGCGGCAGCCGACGGCCCGCGACCGTCAGGGCGAGGGTGCTGCCCACCTCGGCCCGCGCGGCGTCGGCGACGGAGCGGGTCACCAGGGCCGGCACGGCGTCGAGGTCGGCGGCCGCCCCGGCGCGCAGGAGGTCCGCGCCGCGAGAGCGCTCGGTGAGCACCTCCAGGCCCGCGACCGGAGCACCGTCGGCGGTGACCGACTCGAGCTCGACCGTGAACGTCGGCCGCGTCGAGCCGACGTCCACGAGCACCTCGGGGGCCCGTGCGCTGACGCCCAGCAGGGTGAGGGGATGGTCGAGCCGCCGGTCTCCGCTCGGCAGCTCGACGGTGAGGTCGCGCGCGACGGTGCCGATCTCCCCCAGCGGCAGGGCGCTCACCAGGCCGCGGTCGTCACGGACGAGCGCGGACGACGGCAGCGTCGACCCTTCGAGCTCCTCGCCCGGGTCGTCGAGCCGGGCGCGCACCGTGAGCCGGGTCGGCTCACCGGGAAGGGCCACGCCGTCGGCGAGCCGGCGGGCCCCGGCCAGGCGTGCCATGAGGTCCGACCACGTGGCGCCCTCGAGGGTGTCGGCGCGGGGGTCCACGACCCGGGCGGCGCTCACGGCGTCGACGGCGAGGGCAGTCACCTCGGTGAGGGCACCGATGTCGACGACGTCGCGCGCGACCGGCACGACGCGCTCCCCGCCGCCCGCCGCCTCGGCCAGCAGTGGTCCGGTGGTGCCCTGGGCTCCCGCCCCCGGGCCCACCACGCGCAGCGGCGCCCCGGTCTCGAAGGCCGACTGGTCCTCGACCGCCCGGTCCGCCGTCGCCGAGTGCGAGAGCGCCAGGGTCCCCATGGCGACGGCGAGGAGCACGAGCAGCACGGTGCCGGCCTGCCCGGACAGCCGGCGCGCCAGCTGCCAGCCGCCCCAGGCGGCCTCCAGGCCGCGGGACTCGCCGGTGACCCGGGCAACCTGCCGGGTGATCACCGGCAGCAGGCGCAGGGACAGCACCGACAACCCGGCGATGACGACGGCCGGCGCGGCGGTGGTCAGGGGGTCGACCGTCGTGGAGCCGGCGGCGTCGTAGCGGCGCAGCTGCACGACCGCGAGCGCCCCGAGCCCGACGAGCAGCACGTCGAGGCCCGACCCGGTGAGCAGCCGGACGGCGCGGCCGGCCTGCCTCGACCCCGTGCCGCCACGCACGCGCCCCACGCGCACCGTGGTGCCCACGATGACGACCGTCGCGAGCACGGCCATCGGGACGACGGCCTGCCACAGCGGTGCCGACGCCAGGGCCGACAGCACCCCGTCGTCACCGAGGGCGAGACCGGCCGTGCGGGCGACCGCCGTCGACAGCAGCGGCGCCAGGAGCACGGCGCCCACCGTGCCGAGCACCACGACCAGGGCGGCGTCGGCGAGTGCCAGCACCCCCAGCTGACGGGTCGACGCCCCGCGGGTGCGCAGGAGCCGGGTCTCGCCGTCGCGCAACGAGGCGAGCAGCGCCGCGGCCACGACGAGGGATGCGGTGCCGAGCACGACGAGGAGCACCGTGGGCGTGAGGAGCGAGACCCGGACCCGCTCACTGACGAGGGCCGCACGGTCGAGCAGGTCGGGCAGCCCCGAGGCGACCCGGGCGTCCCGCAGGGGCGGACCCCCGGCGGCGCCTGCGGGGTCGGCCGTGCCGTCGGGGAGGATGCCGGCGGTGCGCCGCAACCCGTCGACGACCTCCTCGACCCCGGCCTGCACCCCGGGGAGGTCGGCGGTCGTCACGCCCCCGCCGCCGGGCAGCCAGCGCCAGGTCGAGGTCGACGGCCCGGCGAACGGGCGGTCCAGGGCACCCTCCGCGGCGACGAACGGGCCGTAGGTCGTGAAGTCCGACCGGGCGACGCCGGCGGGGCCGAGGGGGTCGTCGACCCACAGCCCGTCCTCGACCCCCGTCGGCTCGTAGGTGCCGGTGACGACGACGACGAGCGGCTCGGCGCCCCGGTCGACGAGGTCGGTGAGGGCCAGTCGCGCTCCGACGCTGACGCCGAGCGCCTCGGCCGCCGCGACGGGCAGGACCACCTCGAGCGCCGCCCGCCCGGGCGCGACGTCGTCCGACGGCGGGGTCGGCCACGCCCCCTCGACGAGCCGCGCCCGCTGCTCGAGCTCGGAGACGTCGGCGAGCCGCGCCCGGTCGTTGTCGGCGCGCCCCCGGATCCCCCGTGAGGTCGCGGTCGAGGTGCGCGTCACGACGGCATCCGGCCCGCCGGCGACCAAGGCGCCCCGCACCCGCCGGTCGGTGTCGGTGAGCTCTCCCGGGCGAAGCCCTGCGGTCAGCGCGACCGACCGAGCGTCCCCGGGCACGGCGAGCGTGGTGCGCACGCTGGCGTCGGCGATGGCCGACGAGAGCAGCTGCAGGGTGGCGACGACGACCATCGACATGAGCACCGACGTCGCGACCGCCACGAGGGCCACGGGATGCGTCAGCAAGCGCCGCCGCAGCAGGGTCCCCACGCCCACGCTGCCCTCCCACTTTGCGGCTGGACCGAACGGCTCACCCTAGCCGGGGACGCACCCGGGTCGTGACCGAGGGCACGTCAGCCGAGCCGCGTGACCGCCACGGACTCGCCGGGCAGGCGCAGCGCACCGTCGAGCACCGCGGTGCCGTCCGGCTGCCAGGCCAGCAGCACCTCGGTGACCGCTCGGGCCACCGGCACGTCCTGTGCGTCGCCGGCCAGGTTGGCGACGACGGCGTATGCCGTCCCACCGGGCGGGGCGTGCACCATGACCACCCAGCGGGCGTCCTCGTCGACGCTCACCGCGACGTCGGCCAGCCGCGTGGGTCCCGACGGGAGCAGGGAGCGGCGCAGCGCGGTGCACGCGGTGTACCAGCGCAGCACCGAGGCGTGCGGCTCCTCGTCGAGCTCGTGCCACACCAGCACCGACCCGTCGCGGGTGGCGGGGTCCTGCGGGTCGGGGACACCGTCGCCGGCCCAGCCGTGCGAGCCGAACTCGGCCTGCCGGCCCTCGCGCACGGCATCCGCCAGCCAGTCCTCGTCGAAGCTGGTGAAGAACTGCCACGGGCTCGACGCAGCCCACTCCTCACCCATGAACACCATGGGCGTGGTGGCGGCGAGGAGGTAGATCGCGGCCCCGGCGGCCTGCAGGCCCGGTGCGATGACGGCGGAGATGCGGTCACCGGTCATCCGGTTGCCGACCTGGTCGTGGGTCTGGAGGTAGCCGACGAGGCGACGGGCGTCGAGCGCCTCGGT
>DATITJ010000364.1:0-3435 GCA_035467935.1 Ornithinibacter sp. | reverse complement strand
CCTCACAGCTCCTTCCAGACCCGCTCGGCGCGCTCTGCCGAGTGGGCGAGCACCTCGGCCTCGTCGAGCCGGGTGAACTCGCGCTCCCGCAGCACCCACTCGCCGTCGACCATCGCGTCGGCCACCTGACCGCCGCTCATGCCGAACACGACGTGGCCCCGGACGGACCGGGCGTCGACGGGGGTCGGTGGCCGGTAGTCCAGGGTCACGAGGTCGGCCACCGCTCCGGGCCGCAGGACGCCGATGTCGCGGCCGAACACGGCGCTCGCGATCGCCGGGTTGTGCTCGAAGAGCATCGCCACGGCCTCGTCGAAGCCGACCGTCGGGTCGAGCCGGTGGCCGCTGGCCACGATCTTGGCCACCTGCATGGAGGCGAGCACGTCCGGCGTGTACGCGTCGGTGCCGAGCCCGACCCGGATGCCCCGGCGCAGCATCTCGACGACCGGGGCGACGCCCACCGCGTTGGAGAGGTTCGAGTGCGGGTTGTGGACGACGTCGGCGCCGAGCTGCGCGAGCACCTCGATCTCGGCGGGGGTGACGTGCACGCAGTGCGCGGCGAGGCTGTCGCGGCCGATCATGCCTCGAACGGCGAGGCGGTCGACGACCCGGCGCCCGCTGAGGGCGACGGTGCGCGGCTGGTCGGCCGGGCCCTCGGCCACGTGCACGTGGTAGCCCCCGGGCACCGTTTCGGCCTCGGCCGCGATGGTGTCGAGGCTCGCCTCCGAGAGCGTGAAGGAGGCGTGCATCCCGAACAGTCCGCGCAGCCGGTGCTGGTCGGTGGTGTTGGCGGCGCGCATGAAGCCGACGTTCTCCGCCACGGCCTCGGCGAACACCTGGGGGCCGTCGCGGTCGGAGGTCTCGTAGCAGAGGCAGGCGCGCACGCCCACCCGTCGCGCGGCGTCGGCCATCGCGGTCAGGGACCCACTGATGGCGTGCGGGCTGGAGTGGTGGTCGAACACCGTGGTGACTCCGCAGCGCAACGACTCCATGAAGGTGGTGGTCGCGTTCAGTCGCACGTCCTCCGGTTCCAGGAGCCGGTCCAGGGCCCACCACAGGTTGCCGAGGATCTCGTCGAAGTCGCGGGTGGGCGAGTGCACCGCCATGCCCCGCGCATAGGCGCTGTAGGCGTGGGTGTGCGCGTTGACCAGCCCCGGCAGCACGACCCGCCCCGTGCCGACCACCGGCTCGCCGGGGTGGGCGGCTCGCAGCTCACCCGACGTGCCGACCGCCACCACCAACCCGTCGCCCACGAGGACCGCGCCGTCGCCGACGACTGGTCGACCGGGGTCGCCGGTGATGACGTGCGTTCCGGTGACGATCATCGCGTTGCCCCCTCGAGCTCGGCGGGAGCGGTGTCCAACAGCCAGGGGTGCTCGGCCTCGATCACGGCCAGGATGCGCTCGAGCCTGACGGGCAGGCCGTCGTCGCCGCGACGGTAGGTGACGACGTCGCCGGAGGGCAGTCGCACGAGGTAGTCATCGCTGCGGCGCAGGAAGCCCACGTTGCCCGAGCCCTCGAAGTCCTGGCGTGACCAGAAGACCGTCACCTTGTCGCGGTAGGGCAGGCCCGCGAGGGGGCAGAACGTGCCGCAGTTGCCGCACTCGTTGCACAGGCCGTCGATGTGCACCACCTGCCGGTCGTCGGTGAAGCCCGGCACGGTGACCGCGATGTTGGCCCGGTTCGGGCACACCTCGGTGCAGATCTCGCACACCTCGTCACAGCGCAGGCAGCGCGCCGCCTCGAGGGGCCCGGCGACCCGGTCGGCGAGCCGACCGCGACGGCCGACCAGCAGATCGTGGGCGGTGAACACCGCTGCGGGAGAGCGGTCGAAGTCCGGTGGGATGCCGAGTCCGCGCAGGATCGCGCGGGCCACCGTCTTGGCGTCCGCGAGGGCGCGCACCACGGTGTCCGGGCCGACCCGGCCGTCCCCCTCGGCATACACCTCGGTGACCCCGCCGGCCACCTCCGCGCGGAAGTCGGGCCGGAGCCGCGGCAGCCCGTGCTCGTCGACGGCAAGGCCGTTGGCCCGGTACCGGGTGGCATCGACCGTGGCGCCGGTCGCCCCGATCACCGTGTCGACGGCCAGGTCGACGAAGGCCCCGGTGCCACGGGGCGAGCGTCGCCCGTCGCGCCCCCAGACACCGAGCTCGGTGCGCTCGCAGCGAAGCACCGCGCCGTCGTAGGAGACCGGGGCCAGCAGCTCGAGCACCTCGATGCCCTCGGCCCGCACGGCGTCGACGTCCTCCTGGGCGGCCGGCATGAACGGCTCCGTGCGCCGGTAGACCAGCGCGACGTGCTCGACGCCGTCGGTGCGCCGGGCGGCACGGGCGCAGTCCATGGCCACGTCGCCGGCGCCGATCACGGCGACCCGGCGGCCGGCCCGGGCACCCGCATCCGACTGGGCCTCCCACAGGAAGTCGAGAGCGTCTCGGACGTGCTCGCTGCCGCTGTCGACGGGGGCGACCCCCCGACCCCAGGCTCCGGTGGCCAGCACGACGTGGTCGAAGCGGGTGCGCAGGTCGGCGAGGTCGTACTCGGGGTCGCAGCCGAAGTGGAAGGTCACGCCGGTGGCGACAGCGAGCCGGTAGTCACGCTCGACCTGCGCGCGGGTGATCCGGAAGGTGGGGATGATCCGCCGCACGATGCCGTAGGGGCCGTCCAGCTTCTCGAAGACGTCGACGGCGACCCCGTTGCGGCGCAGGAACATCGCCGTGGCGATGCCGGCTGGGCCCGCACCGACCACGGCGACGCGCGCGCCGCTCGACAGCGGTGCCGGGCTGGAGCTCGCGATGAAGGCCTCCTGGGCCACGTCCGCCGCAGCCAGCTTCACCCCGCGGATGTCGATGCCGGTGTCGTAGTCGAGCCGGGTGCAGTGCTGTCGGCAGGGCTCGGAGCACAGCACGCCGGTGATCGTCGGAGCGGTGTTGTCGCGCACGACGACCCGGAAGGCGTCCGCGTGGCGGCCCGCCGCGGCCAGGGCGAGGTAGGTCGGCACCTGCTGCTCGATCGGGCAGCCGCCGTGCTCGCACGGCGCGGTGAAGCAGTCGGTGAGCGGCAGCGGCGAGCGGGTCTTGCGCGAGCCGACCTTCTCGCGGTGGCGCTTGTGGGTGCGTGCGTCGGTGGTGACCCGGGAGACGAGCGCGTCCACGGCATCCACGTCGACCCGGTCGTGGTCGGTCATGACGTCGGTCGAGAGCTCGGCCAGCTGGCGCAGGCGTGCGTAGCCGCCGGGCTTGAGGAGCGTCGTGCAGACCGTGACGGGCTGGATGCCGGTGCGCAGCAGGTCCACCACGTTCGTCGCGTCCGCGCCACCGGCGTACGAGACGGGCAGCCGGCCGTCGAAGGCCCGGGACAGGGTGGCCGCGAGGGTCAGGGTGAGCGGGAGGAGGGCGCGCCCCGAGAGGTACATCTCGGGGGCGGGCAGCTCACCGCGGG
>DATITJ010000363.1:0-5690 GCA_035467935.1 Ornithinibacter sp. | reverse complement strand
CGGCTGCGCTGCGCGACGAGGATCGAGAACGTGTTAACGATGAGGAACGCCCCGACGGTCAGCGCCACCCCGGCGAAGACGAGGAGGAAGGTCGTGACGAACGACAGCGCCTCGTCGATGCGGGTCGACGCCCGGGCCGCGGTCGCGTCACCCGTGGCGGCCTCGAAGCCCTCGGGCAGTACCGTCGCGACCTCGGCCCTCAGCTGCTCCTGCGAGGTGCCCGGCTCCGCCGTCACCCAGATCGCGGAGAAGGCGTCCTCGCCGCCGGTGAAGAGGTCCTGCGCCTTCGCCGTGTCGAACATGACGACGCTCGTCCCCAGGAGCGCCGATCCGCCGAAGCTCGCCGTGCCGACGTAGGTCGCCTCGAGCCGCCCCTGCTCGGTGGCCGTCACGAGCGAGATCTGCTCGCCGAGGAGGTACCCGGCCTTGCCCGCGGTCAGCTCGTCGAGCACGACCTCGTCGGCGGCGGCCGGCCAGCGCCCGTTGACGAGGGTGGCCGAGGGGATGCCGTTCGCCGCCGGGCCGTCGCTGCGGTTGACCGCGATGCCGGGAGGGCCGACGCCCCCGATGAGCTTGCCGGCCTTGCTGACGACGAACGTGCCCAAGTTCGTGATGCGCCCGTCGGCCCGGGCCGCGCCCGGCACGCCAGCCAGCTCGGCCACGAGGTCGCCCGGCACCGTGCGAGCGCCGGCGCCAGCCGGGCCTCCGCCGCTCTCACCAGTGCCGCCCGGGCGAACGATGACGTCGCCGACGGCACCGCTGGTCAGACCCGTGAAGGCCCGGTCGAGGGAGTCGGTGAAGATGTAGGAACCCGCCACGAAGGCGACCCCGAGGATGACCGCGAAGGCGCTGAGGAACAGGCGCAGCTTGCGCGCGAAGACGCTGCGCCAGGTGGCACGCAGCACCCTCAGCCCCCGGTGTGGTGGTCGAGGCGCGCCATCGCCGCGAGCACGCGCTCGGGGGTCGGCTCGCGCAGCTCCTCCACGACGTGGCCGTCGGCGAGGAAGACCACCCGGTCGGTCCAGCTGGCGGCGCCGGGGTCGTGCGTCACCATGACGACCGTCTGGCCGTGGGTGTCGACGACACGGCGCAGGAAGCCGAGCACCTCGGCACCCGAGGTCGAGTCGAGGTTGCCCGTGGGCTCGTCGGCGAAGACGACCTCGGGCCGGCCCACGAGGGCCCGAGCGCACGCGACGCGTTGCTGCTGGCCGCCCGAGAGCTCGCCGGGGCGGTGCCCGAGCCGGTCGCGCAGGCCCACGGTGTCGATGACCTCGTCGAACCACGCCTGGTCGGGCCGTCGGCCGGCGATGGCGGAGGGCAGCACGATGTTCTCCTCCGCCGTGAGGGTCGGCACGAGGTTGAACGCCTGGAAGACGAAACCGATCCGGTCGCGTCGCAGCTCGGTCAGGTGGCGCTCCTTGAGGGTCGTGAGGTCGACGTCCCCGAGGAACACGTGCCCCGACGTCGCCTCGTCCAGGCCCGCAGCACAGTGCATCAGCGTCGACTTGCCGGAGCCGGACTTGCCCATGATCGCGGTGAACTCCCCGGCGTAGAGGTCCAGCGTCACGTCGTCGAGGGCCACCACTCGCGTCTCGCCCGAGCCGTAGACCTTGGTGAGGCCCTCGACACGGGCAGCGGCCAGACGCGTCCCCGTCTGGCGGTCGGTGCCGTTCACGAGCGTCATGGTGGTCCTTCTCGAAGGCGACGGGCCGGCGGGCCGGCGGGCTGGGGCAGGGGCGGCGCACCGGCAACCGGCACGGCCTCCTGCCCCGCCAACGCTAGGCGACCTGCCCGGTGTTCCGCTGCCGTGCAGAACCCTGAACAGACGCCGAGCGGCTCTCCCCCGAAACGGGCAGCGGTTCGAGGCGCGCGGCATACACCTGCTCCAGCCGCGGGTGGTCGGGGTCGCCGTCGACGACGCCCGTCACCCACACGAGGTCGAGCGCGCTCGGGCCCACCCGGCACAGGGCGATGTTGTTGTCGAACCACGGCCCGTGGGTGACCGTCCATGGGTAGGCCGGGTCGGGCACCCGCCGTGAGTGGGACGTCACGAACCGCATCGGCCGCACGAGCGACTTGGCGAACAGCGACATGACCGCGCGCACCCCGCGGGGCATGGGGTTGCGGATCGGCGAGCACACCGCCTGCACGACGCGCGAGCGCGCACCGTGCCGCTGGGGGTCGCCCAGCTCGGCGAGGTAGGAGTTGTGGACGTCGCCCGAGAGGAAGGTCACGGAGTCCGGGGCGGGGCCCCGCTCGCCGCGCGCGACCTGCATGACCATCTCGAACACCTCGTCGAACCCGTCGTTGAAGGCCGCCCAGTGCTCGAGGTCGATCGTGCGGCGCAGGCGCTCGGCGGCCGAGGCGACCCGAGGGCCGTAGGCCCCCTGGGCCATGGCCTCGTTCATGGCCTCGAAGTCGTGCAGTCCCGGCGGCAGGAGGAACGGCAGCGAGGTGCCGACGAACAGGTGCCGCGTCCCGCCGCGCAGGACCCCGTCGAGCCAGCGCATCTCCTCGGCGTCGAGCATCGAGCGCCCGTCGGGTCGCAGCTCGCGGGCGGCCCGGGAGTCGATGACGACGAGGGCGCAGTCACCGAGCTCCCGGGTGTAGCTCCAGCGGTAGGTCGAGGGCTCGGCGTCGGCGCGGGTCGCGAGGGCCACGAGGTCGTTGGTGAGGTCGAGCTCGTCGGTGCGGCCGGATGCCGCGTGCCCCGCCACACGCCGCCACACCTCCTCCGCCGCGAGTTCGCTGGGCGAGAGGTTGCCGATGTGCTGGTGCACCCAGTAGGCCGACAGCCCCGACACGATGCGCTCCTGCCACCACGTCGTCGCGCGGATGTCGCGGCGCCACGACCACGAGGTGTTCCAGTCGTCGCGGATGTCGTGGTCGTCGAACATCATCGCCGAGGGCACCGACGACAGCACCCAGCGGATCACCTCGTCGCTCCAGGCCAGCCGGTACAGCTCGGCGTACTCGACGAAGTCCTTGATCTCCCCGCCCGGCGGCTCGTCGAGGCTGCGGCGCGACCTCATGAACTCCTCGAGCTCGGGGTTGGGCGTGGTGTCGGCGTAGACCTGATCGCCCAGGAGCAGCAGCAGGTCGGGCCACTGCGCCCGCGGGTCGTCGCGCAGCGACACGGCGAGGCTGCGTAGTGCGTCGACACCGTGCGCCCGGTTGCCGGCGGCGTCGTGCGACCCCGTGGTGCGGCACGTGCCGAACGCGAACTGCGGAGCGCGGAGCGGGTCGAGCGTGCGGACGCGGCTCGGCGGCATCCCCTCGCGCGGCCACACGTGCACGTCGTCGACGCGCACCGCGTAGGCGTCGTCGCTGCCGGGCTCGAGCCCGTCGAGGACGACGAGGGCGAAGTGGTGGCCGTGCACCGCGAAGGTCGGGGCGGTCCAGGTGCGGCCGGCGCGCTCGACGGTGACGCGCGCGGCATCCGCGGTGCGCACCCACACCGTCGCCGACGTCTCGTCGACGTGTCGCAGCATGGGGCCGAGCACGAGGGGGTCCGGGGCAGTGCTCCTCATCCCACCATCCTCCCCCGCCGGCCGGGCCAGCGGCTGCGTGTGTGCTGGGCGGCACCTGTGAGGACCGCACCCACGACGGTCGTGGTTCGCGCGAGGCAGTCCCCACGGGCGCTACGGTGGCGCCCATGGCTGCACGGGGCACCGCATGAGACGGCTCGACCACCCCGCGGTGCAGGCCTGGCTCGCCCGCCTCGACACCGAGGCCGCGGTGCTGCCCGAGGACCGGCGTGCCGAGCTGCGCGCCGACGTCGAGGACATCCTCGCCGGCGCGACGACCGACTCCGCCGACGACGACGCCGCGATCGCCCGGGCCGTCGCCGAGCTGGGCGACCCGGCCGACGTCGTGGCCGAGGCCGGCGGGTATGCCGTGCCCGCGCTCCAGGTCGAGGGCGGCACTGATTCGTCCGTCACCGACGACACCGGCAGCCCGTGGCTCGAGACCTGGACGGTCGGGCTGCTCGTGGCGTCGGTCGTGCTGGCCCTCGTGCCCGCGGCCGACGCGGTGGCGCCGCTGCCGTGGTTCCTCGGAACCCTCATGGTGCTGCTGTCACGCCGCTGGTCGGCGGGGGCCAAGGGCCTGGCCGTGCTCGTGTTCGGTGTCCTCGGCGTGCCGCTGCTCCTGCTCGGGCGTGACGAGCTGCCCACCGGGGCGAGCCTGTTCGTGGCGGTGCTGCTCGTCGCGCTGTGGGTCGGCACGGCCGGGTGGCTGCTGCTGCGCGCCCACCGCCCCCGCGAGGAGGGCCGCGGCCTGCGCATGCGCTGAGGGCCTCCGCCCCTGCTCATCGACTTGACGCGACACCGGCGGTCCACCCTCCGGGACCGCGGCACGGCATCCGGCCCCTGGCCCACCCACTGCGGACACGCCACGAGGGCGGCCCCCTTGGTGGGGGACCGCCCTCGTGCGGTGAGACAGGGTGGCTCGGGTCAGAAACCCATGCCCCCCATGTCGTCGCCGCCGGGCATGGCCGGGGGGTTCTTCTCCGGCTTGTCGGCGATGACGGCCTCGGTGGTGAGGAACAGCGCGGCGATCGACGCGGCGTTCTGCAGCGCGGAGCGCGTGACCTTCGCCGGGTCGATGATGCCGGCCGCGATGAGGTCGACGTACTCGCCGGTGGCGGCGTTGAGGCCCCATCCGTCCTCGAGGTTCGAGACCTTCTCCGCGACGACTCCACCCTCGAGACCGGCGTTGATCGCGATCTGCTTGAGCGGCGCCTCGATGGCGACCTTGACGATGTTCGCGCCGGTCGCCTCGTCACCCTCGAGGGTGAGGGAGGCGAACGCCTTGGCACCGGCCTGGATGAGGGCGACGCCACCACCGGCGACGATGCCCTCCTCGACGGCTGCCTTCGCGTTGCGGACGGCGTCCTCGATGCGGTGCTTGCGCTCCTTGAGCTCGACCTCGGTGGCCGCGCCCGCCTTGATGACGGCCACGCCGCCGGCGAGCTTGGCGAGGCGCTCCTGGAGCTTCTCGCGGTCGTAGTCGGAGTCCGACTTCTCGATCTCGGCGCGGATCTGGTTGACCCGACCCTGGATCTGGTCGTTGTCACCGGCACCCTCGACGATCGTCGTCTCGTCCTTGGTGACGACGACCTTGCGGGCGCGACCGAGCAGGTCGAGCTCGGCGGTGTCGAGCTTGAGACCGACCTCCTCGGAGATGACCTGGCCACCGGTGAGGATGGCGATGTCGCCGAGCATGGCCTTGCGACGGTCACCGAAGCCGGGCGCCTTGACGGCGATCGACTTGAAGGTGCCTCGGATCTTGTTCACGACGAGCGTGGACAGGGCCTCTCCGTCGACGTCCTCGGAGATGATGAGGAGCGGCTTGCCCGACTGCATGACCTTCTCGAGCAGCGGGAGGAGGTCCTTGATGGAGCCGATCTTGGAGTTCGCGATGAGGACGTAGGGGTCCTCGAGCACGGCCTCCATGCGCTCGGCGTCGGTGACGAAGTAGTGGCTGATGTAGCCCTTGTCGAAGCGCATGCCCTCGGTGAGCTCGAGCTCGAGGCCGAAGGTGTTGCTCTCCTCGACGGTGATGACGCCTTCCTTGCCGACCTTGTCCATGGCCTCGGCGATCATCTCGCCGATCTGGGGGTCGGCGGCGCTGATCGACGCGGTCGCGGCGATCTGCTCCTTGGTCTCGACGTCCTTGGCGGCCGCGAG
>DATITJ010000362.1:0-2148 GCA_035467935.1 Ornithinibacter sp. | reverse complement strand
CGTGCAGGACGCGTTCGTCGCGATGCACGCCCGCTGGTCGCGGTTGCGTGAGCCCGACAAGGCGCTGGCCTACCTGCGCCAGGCCGTCGTCAACCGGTCCCGCTCGGTGCTGCGGCACCGCGGTGTCGTCGCCCGGCACGCGTCCTCCCAGCTGCCGGCCGGGTCGCGGGTCGGGACGGACGGGACCGCCGAGGTCGCCGCGCGACGCGACACCGTGCTCGACGCCCTGCGCGCACTGCCCGGGCGCCAGCGCGAGGTGCTCACGCTGCGCTACTACCTCGACCTCCCGGAGGCGGAGATCGCCACGACCCTCGGCATCAGCCGGGGTGCCGTCAAGAGCCATGCCTCCCGCGGGTCCGCCACGCTGCGCGACCTGCTCGCCGACCACCTGACCGGAGACCTGTGATGCCCGACGACGCCCGCGACGAGCGGCTCGCCCGCCTGATCTCCGACGCCGCCGCCGGCGTCGAGCCCACCGACCGCCTCGCCGAGATCCGGGGCCGCACGGCCTCCGCGTCGGGCCGGACCCGCTGGTACGCCGCCGGCGGCGTCTCGCTCCTGGCCGCGGCCGCCGTCGTGGCCGTCGCGCTGCTGGGCAACCAAGGCTCGCCCGGCGCCGACGGCGACGGGCCGGCCCAGGACCCGTCCCCGACCGTGTCGGACCCCGCGCCCACGGAGCCGACGGCCGGCGACGGCGCCGAGCTCACGTCGTACACCGCCTTCTTCGTCGGCGACACCGGTCGCGGGCCGCGGCTCTTCAGCGAGGTGCGCCGCGAGGGCGGCCCCCGCGACCTGCTCTCGGCACTCACGCTGCTGGAGAGGGGTCCGCTGGACCCGGACTACCGCACTGACTGGCCCCAGGACGCCTTCGCCTCCGCCCGGTTCGACGGGGTGGGCGTTGACGGGCAGTTCAGCGTCGTGCTGGCCGGCGACTGGTTGCGGGACCGTCCTGCGGGCATGAGCGAGGAGGAGGCGCAGATGGCCGTCGAGTCGGTGATCTGGACGCTGCAGGCGGCCGCCTCGGAGGGCGACCCGGTCACGGCACCCGTGCAGTTCTACCTCGGTCGCAACCCGATCGACCAGGTCTTCGGCGTGCCGACCTCCGAGGGGCTCGCTGCCGGCTCGTCGGCCGACGTCCAGGCCCAGATGAACATCGCGTTCCCGGCCGAGGGCGCGACCGTGTCGGGCTCGTTCATCGCCCAGGGGGCCAACAACGGCTTCGAGGCGACCATGACGTGGACCCTCACCGACGAGACGGGGACGGTCGTGCTCGACGGGTTCGCGCAGGCCGAGGGCTGGATGGAGGATCGGCTCTTCCCCTGGGAGACGGAGCCGATCGACGTGTCCGGCCTGGCGCCCGGTCGCTACACGTTCACCGCGGCCAACGACGACCCGTCCGGTGGCGCCGAGGGTTTCGGTCCCGACACCGACACGCGCTCGATCATCGTCCGATAGCCGACCGTCGCCGACAGGATGGACCCATGAACGCCTTCCCCGCCCGCTCCTTCTCCCTCGCCGTCGCCGGCCTGGTCGCCGCGGCGACGCTGGCCGGCTGCTCCACCGACACCGACCCGGTCGCCGACGACCCCGCCCCCACCGAGGCGACGAGCACTCCCCCAGCCTCCGAGACACCGACGACGGACCCTTCGGAGTCCGCGACGCCGGAGCCGTCCACGCCCACCGAGACCGTGGTCGCGCCGGTCTACTTCACCGGCGACAGCCCGATGGGCCCCCGGCTCTACCGCGAGTTCCGCGCCGTCGAGGCCACCGACCCGCTGACGGAGGCGGCCGCGCTGATGGCTGCCGGCGACGCCCTCGACCCCGACTACGGCACGCTCTACGAGGAGGGCGGCTTCGCCTCCGTGTCGTACGACGAGCCCGGCGGCCGGTTCGTCGTCGAGCTCGCCGACGACGGCTACGCCGCGGCGCCGGCCGGCATGAGCAAGGCCGACGCGCGCGTGGCCGTGCAGGCACTCGTCTACACGCTGCAGGGCGTGCAGCAGGTGCGTGCACCGGTGGTCGTGACGCTGGACGGCTCTCCCACGTCCCTCCTCGGCGTCGACACCTCGGCGGGGGTCAAGAACGCGCCGCAGCTCGACGTGCTCAGCCTGGTGAACGTGACCTCGCCCGAGGAGGGCGGCTCGGTGA
>DATITJ010000361.1:0-2625 GCA_035467935.1 Ornithinibacter sp. | reverse complement strand
CTTCAGCGAGGGCCAGGTCGCCATCGAGGCCGGCACCGGCGACGACGCCCAGGCGTCCGAGGCCGTCGAGGCGGTGCTCACCGGGCCCGAGCTCGAGATCGCGTTCAACCCCACCTACCTGCTGGACGGGCTCGGTGCGGTCGGCACGGCATACAGCCGCATCTCCTTCACCCAGCCCTCGCGCCCGGCCGTGCTGTCCGGTCAGGACACCGAGGACGGCGACGCCGACACCTCCTACCGCTACGTCCTCATGCCCGTACGCTTCGCGTCCTGAACCACGCCGGCCGGGTGCCGCGGGCGTAGCCTCGGGTCGGGCGCCTCCCCACGTCGCCGCACCACACACCACGAGGAAGTCACGAGATGCAGCTGGGTCTGGTCGGTCTGGGCAAGATGGGCGGCAACATGCGCGAGCGGATCCGGCGCGCGGGCCACGAGGTCGTGGGCTACGACCGCAACAAGGCCGTCTCCGACGCCCGGTCCCTCGCCGACATGGTGGGCAGGCTCCAGGGCCCCCGCGTCGTGTGGGTCATGGTCCCCCACGGTGCCCCGACGCGGGACACCGTCGTCGAGCTCGCCGGGCTGCTCGGCAAGGGCGACCTGGTCATCGACGGCGGCAACAGCAAGTTCACCGACGACTTCGAGAACGAGAAGCTCCTCAAGGCCGAGGGCATCGGCTACCTCGACTGCGGTGTCTCCGGCGGCATCTGGGGCCTGGACAACGGCTACGGCCTGATGGTCGGTGGCACGGCCGCCAACGTGAAGAAGGCGATGCCGATCTTCGACGCGCTGCGCCCGGAGGGCCCGCGGGACGAGGGCTTCGTCCACGCCGGCAAGGTCGGCGCCGGGCACTACACGAAGATGGTGCACAACGGCATCGAGTACGGCCTGATGCATGCCTACGCCGAGGGCTACGAGCTGCTCGAGAAGAAGGACATCGTCGAGAACGTCCCCGGGTCCTTCAAGGCGTGGAGCCGCGGCACCGTCGTGCGGTCCTGGCTGCTCGACCTCATGGTCAAGGCCCTCGAGGAGAACCCCGGCCTGCAGGACGTCTCCGACTACACCTCCGACTCCGGCGAGGGCCGCTGGACGGTCGAGGAGGCCATCAACCTCTCGGTGCCGATGCCGGTCATCTCGGCGTCGCTGTTCGCCCGGTTCGCCTCGCGGCAGGAGTCCTCGCCGACCATGCAGGCCGTCGCGGCGCTGCGTGGGCAGTTCGGTGGGCACCAGGTCATGACCACCGCCGAGGGCCAGAGCCTGCGCTCGGGCGACACGGCCGGTCCGGCCAGCGCCGCGAAGGCGACCAGGAAGGCGGCCTCCAAGGAGAAGCCCCCGCGCACCGCCAAGGCCGCCGCGGCCAAGGGCCGCAGAGCCGCGGCCGCGGGACCCTCCTCGGGTGGCGGCGCCACCACGTCCAGCGGCACGGGGGCGGCCTCCGCCGGTCCGACCTCCGGCGCGAGCTCGACGCGGAAGCGCGCGCCGAAGAAGAGCTGAGCGCGGGGTGCACGTCCGGCACCTCACGGTCGCCGACTTCCGCAGCTACGAGAGCGCCGAGCTGCCGCTCGAGCCCGGCGTCACGACCCTCATCGGCCTCAACGGCCAGGGGAAGACCAACCTCGCGGAGGCGATCGGCTACCTCGCGACCCTCTCGAGCCACCGGGTCGCCACGGACGCGCCGCTCGTGCGGTTCGGTGCCGGCCGGGCGGTGGTGCGTGGCGCGGTGGTGCGCGACGGCCGCGAGACGATGATCGAGCTCGAGATCACCCCGGGCCGGGCGAACCGGGCGCGGCTCAACCGCTCCCCGCTGACCCGTCCGCGCGACGTGCTCGGCAACCTGCGGACGGTGCTGTTCGCGCCGGAGGACCTCGCGCTCGTCAAGGGAGACCCGGGTGAGCGCCGGCGCTTCCTCGACGACCTCCTCGTCGCCCGGCAGCCGCGCTGGGCGGGGGTGCGGGCCGACTACGACAAGATCGTCAAGCAGCGCGGGGCCCTGCTCAAGTCCGCCGCCCCGGTCCTGAGGCGAGGCGGCCGCCGAGGTGCGCGACCGGCATACGAGGAAGGCAGTGACGCTGCGGCACAACGTGACTCGGCGCTGCACACCCTCGATGTCTGGGACTCGCAGCTCGCGCAGGTGGGGTCGCACCTGCTCTACGCCCGGCTGCGACTGCTGCGCGACCTCGGCCCCTACCTCGGCAAGGCCTACGACGAGGTGAGCGCCGGCCAGTCCGACGCCCGCGTGCACTACAAGTCCTCCCTGCGCGAGGAGACGGCTGCGCGGCTCGCGGCGGGTGAGGTGCCCGACGTCGAGGAGCTCGCGAGCGAGATGCTGACGTCGCTCGCGGAGGTGCGCGCGCAGGAGGTCGAGCGCGGGGTGTGCCTGGTGGGGCCGCACCGCGACGACATGGTGCTGACGCTCGGCGAGCTGCCCGCGAAGGGGTACGCCAGCCACGGGGAGTCGTGGTCCTTCGCGCTCGGGCTGAAGCTCGCGGCCTTCCAGCTGCTGCGGCACGACCTCGGCGACGACCCGGTGCTCGTGCTCGACGACGTCTTCGCCGAGCTCGACACCGGCCGGCGCGAGCGGCTCGCGACGATGATCGGCGACTGCGAGCAGGTGATCATCACCGCGGC
>DATITJ010000360.1:0-11449 GCA_035467935.1 Ornithinibacter sp. | reverse complement strand
GTGGTCCAGGCGAGGCGGCCGACCGGCCACCCCGCGGGGTGCAGCGTGCCGTAGTGGATCGGCAGCACGTAGCGGGCCCCGGAGCGGGCCGCGGCCTCAGCCGCCTCCGTCGGGCCCATGTGCCCGGGCGACAGGCGAGGGCCCCAGCCGCCGATGGGGAGCAGGGCGAGGTCGACCTGCCCGCCCGCGAGCTCGGGGAGCCGGGTCATGTCGTCGTGGAGCGAGGTGTCACCGGCGAACCACACGGCGACGCCGCCGCCGCGCACCAGCATCCCCGTCGCACCGTTCGGGCGGTGCGGCATGGGGCGCGCCTCGTGGTCGGCGCGCACGAGGAGCACCTCGACCCCCGGCGCCACGGGGACCCAGTCGTCGGCGCGGGCCTCGAGGATGCCGAGGCGCTGCTTCGTGAGCCACCGCAGGTTGTCGGGGTGCGTGACGACCGGCGCGTGGCTCAGTCGGCGCAGCGAGGGCAGGTCGGCGTGGTCGTGGTGGAGGTGGCTCAGCAGCACGGCGTCGACGTCGTCGACGTGGTGGTGCACGGGGAGGTCGGCGCGGTGGCGCAGCACGCCGAGACGGGTGCGCAGGAGGGGGTCGGTGAGGAGGCGCACGCCACCGATGTCGAGGACCAGCGCCGAGTGGCCGAGCCACGTGGCGCGCACCCCGACGCCCCCCGCGGGGTGCTCGTCGGTTCGGCTGGCCACACCACCACGGTAAGGCGTGCCGGGGCGCCCCCCGTCGTCGGGGACAATGGCGTGCGTCATGACTGCCTCCCCCGTCACCCCGCGACCGGTGCTGCCCCCGCTGCACATCGGGCGCCACGTCATCGAGTCGCCCGTCGTCCTCGCCCCCATGGCCGGCATCACCAACCGCGCGTTCCGCCGCCTGTGCCGGGAGTACGGCACGGCCGGGCTGGAGGCCGGTGGCGCGTCCGGAGCGACGAGCCTCTACGTCAGCGAGATGGTGACGACGCGGGCCCTCGTCGAGCGCGCGCCCGAGACGATGCGGCTCATCTCGCACGACCCGGGGGAGCACCCCCGCTCGGTGCAGCTCTACTCCGTCGACCCGGTCACCGCGGGTCTCGCGGCCCGGATGCTCGTCACCGAGGACCGCGCCGACCACATCGACCTCAACTTCGGCTGCCCGGTGCCCAAGGTGACCCGCAAGGGGGGCGGTGCCGCGCTGCCGTGGAAGACCGACCTCTTCCGGGGGATCGTCGCCGCGGTGGTGAGGGAGGCGGAGCCGTATGCCGTGCCCGTCACCGTGAAGATGCGGGTCGGCATCGACGCCGAGCACGAGACCTACCTCGACGCCGGTCGGATCGCCGAGGGGGAGGGCGTCGCGGCCGTGGCGCTGCACGGTCGCACTGCCGCGCAGGCCTACTCCGGACAGGCCGACTGGTCCACGATCGCCCGGCTCAAGGAGGCCGTGACCTCGATCCCCGTGCTCGGCAACGGCGACATCTGGTCGGCCGAGCACGCCCTCGAGATGGTGCGGCAGACCGGCTGCGACGGGGTCGTCGTCGGCCGCGGCTGCCTCGGCCGGCCGTGGCTGTTCACCGACCTCGCCGCAGCCTTCGCCGGGTCCGACGAGCGGGTGACCCCGGGGCTGAGCGAGGTGACGGCCACACTGCGCCGGCACGCGGCCTACCTCGTCGACTTCTACGACGGAGACGAGGGCCGGGCCTGCCGCGACATCCGCAAGCACATCGCCTGGTACCTCAAGGGGTTCCCGGCGGGGTCGACCGTGCGCAACCAGCTCGCCCTCGTCGACAGCCTCCAGGCCCTCGACGACCTCATCGGCACGATGGACCTCGACGCCCCCTGGCCCGGCGACGCCGCCGAGGGCCAGCGCGGGCGGGCCGGCTCGCCGCGGGTCGTGGCCCTGCCCGAGAACTGGCTGCGCTCGCGCGAGCTCGACGACGCCCAGCGCGCACAGGTCGCCCAGGCCGAGCTGAGCGTCTCGGGCGGCTGACCGGTGTCGGGGGTGGTCGCTACGGTGGCGACATGGCTGACGAGATCGGGACACCGGGCGGCACGCCCGAGCGGCCGGCGCTGTTCTTCCGCGACGCCGCCGAGTTCGGGCGCTGGCTCGCGGCCCACCACGACACCGAGACCGAGCTGTGGATGGGCCTCCACCGCAAGGGCCACCCCGAGGCCGGGCTCACGTGGCAGGCCGCGGTGCGCGAGGCGCTGTGCTGGGGGTGGATCGACAGCAAGGCCCAGGGCATCGACGAGCACACGAGGCGCCAGCGCTGGAGCCCGCGCACACCGGGCAGCACCTGGTCGACGGTCAACATCAACGCCGTGGCCGAGCTCGCCGCGCAGGGCCGCATGCAGCCCAGCGGCCTGGCCGCCTTCGAGCGCCGCCGCGAGGACCGCTCCGGCGTCTACGCCTACGAGACCCGCGAGCTCGACCTGCCCGCCCAGTACGCCGCCCTCCTGGCCGCCGACCCCGCGGCCACGGCCTTCTGGGAGGTCGCGACCCCGGGCTACCGCAAGACCGCCGTCAACTGGGTGATGACCGCCAAGCAGGAGAAGACCCGTGACTCACGGATGGCGCAGCTCGTCGGCGACAGCGCCGCCGGGCGGCTCATCGCGAGCCAGCGCTACGGCACGGCCCCGACGTGGGTCGAGCGGGCCGCCGCAGCGGCCGGGGCAGCGGCGGGGGGCGCGACGCCGGCCGGGGCGCCCGGGGCGAGCCGTCAGAGGGCCGGCGCGGACGGCATCCCCGCCCCGTAGGCTCGACCGCGTGACCTACACCGAGCGCGACCGGGAGCGCTGGGTCGCCGAGGACCCCGCCCACAAGCGCGTCGACCGCGACGACTTCGCCCGCGACCGGGCCCGGTTGCTCCACTCCGCGAGCCTGCGCCGGCTCGGCGCCAAGACCCAGGTCGTCCAGCCGAGCAGCGACGACTTCGTGCGCAACCGGCTCACCCACTCCCTCGAGGTGGCCCAGATCGGCCGCGAGTTCGGCGCGGCGCTGGGCTGCAGCGCCGATGTCGTCGACACGGCCTGCCTGGCCCACGACATCGGCCACCCGCCCTTCGGCCACAACGGCGAGACGGCCCTCGACGCGGTCGCCGCCGGCATCGGGGGGTTCGAGGGCAACGCCCAGACGCTGCGCCTGCTCACCCGTCTCGAGGCCAAGCGCGCCCACCCCGACGGCCGCCCCGCCGGGCTCAACCTCACCCGCGCGAGCCTCGACGCCGCCACGAAGTACCCCTGGCGCCGCGGCCACGCGCCGCATCCCACGGTGAAGTTCGGTGTCTACGACGACGACGCCGAGGCCTTCGACTGGTTCCGCGAGGGCTCGCCCCAGAACCGCCGCTCGGTCGAGGCCGAGGTCATGGACTGGAGCGACGACGTCGCCTACTCCGTGCACGACGTCGAGGACGCCATCGCCTCCGGGTGGCTCGACCCCCGGCGCCTGCGCGACCGTGCCGACGTCGAGGCCGTGCTCGCCGTGGCGGGAGAGGTCTACGAGCCGGAGCTGACCGCCGACGAGCTCGGCGACGCCCTCGACCGCGTCCTCGCCACCGGCACCGTGCCGCAGGCCTTCGACGGCTCCCGGGGCTCCCTCGCGGCCCTGAAGGACATGACGTCGCGCCTCATCGGCCGGTTCGTCGTCTCCGTGGAGCAGGCCACCCGCGAGCAGCACGGCCCCGGCCCGCTGACCCGCCACCACGGCGACCTCGTCGTGCCGCGCACCGCCCGTGCCGAGTGCACCGTGCTCAAGGCCGTCGCCGCGCACTACGTCATGTATGCCGCGGAGCGCGTCGAGATCTACGCGCGCCAGCGCGACGTGGTCGCCGAGCTCGTGGCCGCGTTCGAGGCCGACCCCGACCGCCTCGACCCCGACCTGCGTGCCGACTGGGACGCCGCCGACGGGGACGCCGCCGCGCTGCGGGTGCTCGTCGACCAGGTCTCCTCGCTCACCGACGTGCGGGCCCTGTCGCTGCACCGGCGATGGTGCCGCTCGCGCACGACCTAGACTCGCGCCATACCTGGAGGAGGGCGAGTGGCGGGTCGGATCAAGGCCGAGGACATCACGGCGGTCAAGGAGCGCACGTCCATCGAGGACGTCGTGCGCGACCACGTGACCCTGCGCCCGGCCGGCGTCGGCTCCCTCAAGGGGCTGTGCCCCTTCCACGACGAGAAGTCCCCGAGCTTCACGGTGCGCCCCGCGGTCGGCAGCTACCACTGCTTCGGTTGCGGCGAGGGCGGTGACGTCCTCTCGTTCGTGCAGAAGGTCGAGCACCTCAGCTTCACCGAGTCCGTCGAGCGGCTCGCCGCCAAGCTCGGCCTCGAGCTGCGCTACGAGGAGGGCGGCGGCCCCCGCGAGGGCGGCGTCAGCCTCGGCAAGCGCTCGCGGCTCGTCGAGGCGCACCGTGTGGCGCAGGAGTTCTACGCCGCGATCCTGCAGGACACCACCGACCCCGAGGCCCGTCCCGGGCGCGACTTCCTGCGCGAGCGGGGCTTCGACGGCACCGCCGCCGAGCGGTTCGGGTGCGGCTTCGCGCCGCGCAGCGGGGAGGCGCTGACCCGGCACCTGCGCGAGCGCGGCTTCACCGAGGACGAGATGGTCACCGCAGGACTCTCCGGGCGGGGGAGCCGAGGGCTCTACGACCGCTTCCGGGGCCGGCTCGTCTGGCCGATCCGCGACACCACCGGCGACACCGTGGGCTTCGGCGCGCGCCGCGTCCTCGACGAGGACCGCATCGCCGCGAAGTACCTCAACACGTCCGAGACGCCGATCTACAAGAAGTCCCAGGTGCTCTACGGCCTGGACTCCGCGAAGAAGGCCATCGCCACCGAGCGCCGGGCCGTCGTCGTCGAGGGCTACACCGACGTCATGGCGGCGCACCTCGCCGGGGTGGAGGGCGCGGTCGCGACCTGTGGCACGGCATTCGGCGTCGACCACATCAAGATCCTGCGCCGCATCATGCGCGACGAGGCCGATGTGTCCCCGGCCCGCGTGATCTTCACCTTCGACGGCGACGCGGCCGGGCAGAAGGCCGCGATGCGCGCCTTCGGCGAGGACCAGCGGTGGGCGGCCCAGTCCTTCGTGGCCGTCGCCCCCGACGGCATGGACCCCTGCGACCTGCGACTGGCCAAGGGGGACGCGGCCGTGCGGGCGCTCGTCGACGCGGCCGTGCCGATGTTCGAGTTCGCGGTGCGCACGACGATCCGCCGCTTCGACCTCGAGACGGCCGAGGGTCGGGTGCAGGCCATGAAGGCCGTGGCGCCGATCGTCGGCTCGATCCGCGACACCAGCCTGCGACCCGAGTACACCCGCACCGTCTCGGGCTGGCTCGGCCTCGAGGTCGAGCAGATGGCCGCCGAGGTGCGCAAGGCGGGCCGGGTGCGCCATGACGATGCGCCCGACCCGAGCCGTCGCCCGGCGAGCACCGACGAGGTGCCCGAGCCGGGCATCGGTGAGGCCGCGGCCGCCCTGCCCGTGCCCAACCTGCGCGACCCCGTGGTCTTCACCGAGCGCCAGCTGCTCCAGGCACTGGTCCAGTACCCCCAGCAGTTCGACCAGTCGACCTACGACGCCCTCGAGCCGGAGGCGTTCAGTGCGCCCGCCCACCGCGCCGTGCTCGACGGCATCCGCATCGCCGCCCCCACCTCGCGTCGCGGCTCGACGTCCGCGTGGGTGGCGGCGGTCGCCGAGCACGCCCCGCTCGCCGTGCGGGGACTGGTCACCGAGCTGTCGGTGGCGCCGCTGCCGACGCGCTACGACAGCTCCACGGGCCTGCCGCCGCAGCGCTACCTCGACTCGCTCGTCACCGGCATCCGCGACGCCCACCTCGGTCGCCGGATCGCCGACGCGATGGCCTCGGTCCGCCGCGTCCAGAACGACCCCGACGCCGACCCCGCCGACCTCAGGGAGCGCACCATGGTCCTGCACCGCCTCGAGATCGAGCGCGTCCGGCTGCGTGAGGGGGTGTCGTCGTGAAGCTGCAGTGGACCGGGCTGCGGCGCCCGGCCGTCCCCGCCGACGTCGCCGCGGCGATCGCCCCCGCCGAGGACGAGCGGCTCCTGGCGTGGGCCGTGGAGACCGGCAGCGGCACCACCGTCGTCGCGGGGCGGCACCGCCTGTATGCCGTCGCGCCCGGCCCCGACGGCCCGCACGTCACGCTGTCCCGCCCGTGGCACCTCGTCGACGCCGGCCTGTGGAGCGGCGAGGACGGCGCGCTGCGGGTCACCTGGGTCGACGGGGAGCGCCCGGCACGGTTCGTGCTCGACGAGCCGGGGATGCTCCCGGAGACGCTGCGCGAGCGGGTGCAGGCCTCCGTCGTGTTCGCCGAGGCGATCGACCTCGGTGGCCGCCGGACGGCCCGGGTCGTCGTCCGCAAGGACCTCGCGACCAACGCGCTGCTCAGCCAGGCCGTGCTCGGGACCGGCGTCCGCAGCACCGACCCGGGGGTGTCCGAGCAGGTGCAGGCCGGCCTCGCGAGGGTGCGCGAGCAGGTCGGACTGGACTGAGCCCGGCCGGTTTTCTTCGCGGCTCCCGTCTTTGCTATCGTGTGCGAGCGCTGCTGCGGCGATCCCGTGGCGGCCTTTCCCCTGTAGCTCAATTGGCAGAGCAGCCGACTGTTAATCGGCAGGTTGTTGGTTCGAGTCCAACCGGGGGAGCACCCCATGATGAACCGGGGGAGCACCCCATGACGCCGGGCCCGCACCGTGACGGTGCGGGCCCTTCCTGGTCGCGTCAGCGGTGGGGGTGCACCCTGGCCAGCCGACTCTCCTCGTCGACGACCGCGCCGGGTTCGGCGCCCCCCTGGACGATCATCGGGACCGTGGTGGTGACCGGCCCCGACGTGTGGCCACGCCGCTTGAGCCACTGCTCGACGAAGCGCGCGACGCGGGTGAGCGCGTAGTTGATGACGATGAAGATCACCGCGACCACGAGGTACGCCGGCACGGTGTTGGCGTACGCCGACCCCAGGGTCTTGGCGGAGGTGAGGAGCTCCGGGTAGAGGATGATGGTGCCGAGCGCCGTGTCCTTGAGCACGACCACGAGCTGCCCGACCAGGGCCGGCAGCATGGCCGTCAGGGCCTGCGGCAGCTGGATCGAGCGCAGCGTCTGTCCGGGCGAGAGCCCGATGGACAGGCCCGCCTCGGCCTGGCCCTGGGGCAGGGAGTAGACCCCCGATCGCACGAGCTCGGCGATGACCGACCCGTTGTACAGCGTGAGGGCGAGCACGACCCCGGCGAGGGGGGCGAGGTCGTTGGGCAACCACTCGGCCTGCGAGAACCACCCGAAGAAGAAGAAGATCATCATGAGCAGCACGGGCACCGAGCGGAAGAACTCGACGACCGCGCCGCTGACCCAGCGCACCGGCCGCAGCTCCGAGAGCCGGCCCATGCCGAACACCAGGCCGAAGACACCGGCGAGGACGACGGACAGCGTTGCCGCCTTGATCGTCTCCCACAGCCCGGGGAGGAGGTACTGCGTCCACACCTCGGGGTCGGTGACGAAGGGCGACCACATGTAGCCCTCGAGCTGGTTGGCCTCGTTCATCTTGCGGATGACCAGCCAGAGGAAGCCGAGCGCGGAGACCAGGCCGAGTGCCGCGAGGATCGCGTGCCGGCGGCGCGCCTTCGGGCCGGGGGCGTCGAACAGGACGATCTCGGCACTCATCGCTTCACCGCCAGGCGCCGGGAGAGGTTGGTGAACAGGATCCCCAGCGGCAGGGTGAGGATGACGAAGCCCAGCGCGAAGAGGAAGAAGGTCGGCAGGCTGGCTCCCTCGTTCTCGGTGATCTTGGCGAGCAGGCCCGCGGCCTCGGCCGTGCCGAGGATCACCGCGGCGACCGTCGTGTTCTTGATGAGGGCGATGAGCGTCGACCCCAGCGGGGCGATCGAGCCCCGGAAGGCCTGGGGGAGCAGGACCTCGCGCAGGGACTGCGCGAAGGTCAGACCGATCGAGCGGGCTGCTTCGGCCTGCCCGGCCGGGATGGTGTTGACGCCGCTGCGCAGGGCCTCGCAGACGAAGGCCGCGTGGTAGACCGACAGCATGATCACCGCCCACCAGTAGGCGTTGCGCGACAGGTCGTCGGACAGCGTGATGCCGAGGATGAACGAGATGCCGAGGACGCTGGAGACCATGAGCAGGGTCAGCGGGGTGTTGCGGATGACGTTGACGTAGCTCGTGCCGATCAGGCGCAGCACGGCGACGGGGGAGACCCGCAGGACCGCCATGAAGGTGCCGACGACGAGCGCCCCCAGCGCGGAGAGCACGGAGAGCTGGATGGTCACCCAGAAGGCGCCGAGGATGTCGTAGTCACGCAGGATGTCGCCCATGCATCATCTCTCTCGTGGTGGGCCGGCCCGGGGGATGCCGCCCGCCCCAGGTGGGCGGGCGGCATCCCGTCGGTGCTGGTCGGGTCAGGCGCAGGCGTCGGGCGTGGGCGGGTTGCCGGCACCGGGCTTGTAGCCGGCCGGGCCGAGGTTCGCGTCGACGATCTTCTGCCACTCACCGTCGGTGACCATCTTGTTGATCGCGTCGGTGACCTTCTGGCACTGGGCGGTGTCGCCCTTCTTCAGGCCGATGCCGTAGCGCTCCTCGGAGAAGGGCTGGCCGACGACCTTGAGCTTGCCCTTGTACTGCTCCTGCGCGGCATAGCCGGCGAGGATCGTGTCGTCGGTGGTCAGCGCGTCGATCGCACCCGAGGCGAGGGCGGTGACGCACTCGGAGTAGGTCGCGAACTCCTGCAGGTTGACACCGGGCACCGTCTCCTTGACCTTCTGGGCCGACGTGGAGCCGGTGACGGAGCACAGCTTCTTGCCGTCCAGGGTGTCGGGGCCGGTGATCGACGTGTCGTCCGCGCGCACGAGCAGGTCCTGGCCGGCGATGAAGTACGGGCCGGCGAAGGCGATCTTCTCCTTGCGGGCGTCGGTGATCGAGTAGGTCGCGACAACCATGTCGACCTGCCCGGTCTCGATGAGCGTCTCGCGCTGGGCGCTCGGCGCCTGGATGAACTCGATGTCGCCGGCCTCCACGCCGAGCTCCTTGGCGATGAAGGTCGCGACGTCGACGTCCATGCCGGTGAACTCGCTGCCCTGCTTGAGGCCGAGTCCGGGCTGGTCGAACTTGATGCCGACCTTGAGGCCGCTGGCAGCCGAGTCGCCGGAGTCGGCTCCCGAGTCGGCGTCGTCCGATCCGCACGCGCTCAGTCCGAGCGCGAGGGCGGCCGCCGCGGCGACCATCATCCGTCGTGTCGTCATGGGTCTGTTCCTCCTGTGGTGGGGTGAACCGGTGGTCCTGGGACCTGGGCGCCGGGGTTCCGGCGGGCTCAGTGGGTGAGGATCTTGCCGAGGAAGTCCTTGGCCCGGTCGCTCTGGGGGTTGGTGAAGAACTGCTCGGGCACGGCCTCCTCGACGATCTGGCCGTCGGCCATGAAGACGACGCGGTTGGCGGCCCGGCGCGCGAAGCCCATCTCGTGCGTGACGACGACCATCGTCATGCCGCTGCGGGCGAGCTCGATCATGACGTCGAGGACCTCGTTGATCATCTCGGGGTCGAGCGCCGAGGTCGGCTCGTCGAAGAGCATGACCTTGGGGTCCATCGCGAGGGATCGGGCGATCGCCACGCGCTGCTGCTGGCCCCCGGAGAGCTGGGCCGGGTACTTCTCGGCCTGGTGCTCGATGCCGACGCGCTCGAGCAGATCCATCGCGCGCTTCTCGGCGTCGGCCTTGCTCATCTTGCGCACCTTGATCGGACCCAGCGTGACGTTGTCGAGGATCGTCTTGTGCGCGAAGAGGTTGAACGACTGGAACACCATGCCGACGTCGGCGCGCAGCTGCGCGAGCTGCTTGCCCTCCTCGGGCAGCAGCTTGCCGTCGATGGTGATCGTCCCCGACTCGATCGTCTCGAGACGGTTGATCGCCCGGCACAGGGTCGACTTGCCCGAACCGGACGGCCCGATGACGACGACGACCTCGCCCGTGCCCACGGTCAGGTCGATGTCCTTCAGCACGTGGAGGTCGCCGAAGTGCTTGTTGACGTTCTCGAGGACGACGAGGGGCTCGCTCATGGCAGTGAACCTAGCGAGCGGTGGGCGGGAGCGGTCAAACACCTGCAGGGTGTTCGGGGGCTATCGAGACCGAACCGATACCTCCCGGCGCCGGATGGGTACGGGGTCAGGCGACCCAGATCTTCCGCAGACGCTCGGTCACGACCCACACGGTGCGCTCACCTGCACGAAGAGCCACCGCGACACCGGGAGCAGGGTCGATCCGCTCGCCGTCGGGGAAGGTGGCACCCCCGCGGCCCGCGAGGACGACGAACACCTCGGCGGCGGGCATCGGCGCGTGCTCGACGGGCGCTGCGGTGACGTCGGGGGAGAGCAGGCGCGGCGGCATCCGGGAGTCGTCCCACGGCATGATGAGCGCATGCCACCGCGTCCCGCCGCCGTCCGCTCCTCGCTCGCCGACGCGGCGCCCGACGTCTACTGGACCGACCGCCCCGAGCGTCCCGACCCGCGCCCTGCCCTCACCGGCTCGGGCCACCGGGCCGACCTCGTCGTCGTCGGGGGCGGGTTCACCGGGCTCTGGGCGGCGGTGCAGGCCAAGGAGGACGACCCGTCGCGCGACGTCGTGCTCCTGGAGCGCGGGCGACTCGGGGTCGCGGCGTCGGGCCGCAACGGCGGGTTCGTGTCGCCGTCGCTGACGCACGGCCTCGCCCAGGGGCTGGCCTGCTGGCCCGACGAGATCGAGACGCTCGAGCGGTTGGGCACGCAGAACATGGCCGACCTCGCCGACAGCCTCACCCGGCACGGCATCGAGGCCGACTTCCACGTGCCCGGTGAGATCACCATGGCGTTGACCGCCCGCCAGGTGCCCACCGTGCGCGAGGCGTTCGAGCTGCACCGCGACCACGGCGTCCCGGTGTCCCTGCTGGATGCCGGTGCGGCGCGAGCGCGCGTCGACTCCCCGCGCTACCTCGGGGGCTTCGTGGACCCCACGGTCGGCCTCGTCGACCCGGCCCGACTCGTGTGGGGCCTCGCGGCCGCCGCCGAGCGGCTCGGCGTGCGACTGCAAGAGGACACCTCGGTCACCGGCCTGGAGCGCGAGGACGGCGCCGTCGTCGTGCGCACCGAGTGGGGGAGCGTGCGCACCGACCGGGTCGTGCTGGGCACGGGGGCGTTCCGGGGCCTGCTCAGGCGCCTCGCGCTGTGGACCCTGCCCGTCTACGACCACGTCCTCATGACCGAGCCGCTCTCGGCCGCGCAGCTGGCTGCCGTCGGGTGGGACGGGCGCGAGGGGCTCACCGACGCGGGCAACCAGTTCCACTACTACCGGCGCACGCTCGACGACCGCGTGCTCTTCGGGGGCTACGACGCGAACTACCACTTCCCGGGGCGGATCGACCCGCGCCTGGAGCAGTCGGACTCCCACGAGCTGCTCGCCCGCCACTTCCTCGAGATCTTCCCCCAGCTCGA
>DATITJ010000359.1:0-2270 GCA_035467935.1 Ornithinibacter sp. | reverse complement strand
CCACGTGCACCGCGAGCAGTGGCCGGTCGTCTTCGGTCCCCGGACCGCACGCCTCGGCTGGTGGCTGGAGTCCTCGCTCGCCCCGCGCGTGTACCGGCGCACGAGCTATGTCGCCGTGAGCGACTCGACCAAGCGCGAGCTCGTCGGGCTCGGCGTCGACGCCGACCGCGTCACGATCATCCACAACGGCACGGATGCCGTCGCCGACGAGGACGCCGCACGCTCACCGCAGCCACGGGTCGTCGTGCTCGGGCGGCTGGTGCCGCAGAAACGCGTGGAGATCGCGCTCGACGCGGTGGCGGCCCTGCGCGAGCGCGTCCCCGGGCTGCACCTCGACGTCGTCGGCTCGGGCTGGTGGGAGCCGCACCTGAGCGAGCACGTGGCCGCCCTCGGGCTCGAGGAGTCGGTGACGTTCCACGGCCATGTCTCCGAGGCCGAGAAGCACCGGCTGCTCGCCCGCGCGTGGGTGCACGCGATGCCGAGCCTGAAGGAGGGCTGGGGCCTGGTGGTGGTCGAGGCCGGCGTCCACGGCACCCCGACCGTGGCCTTCCGGGGCGCGGGCGGACCGTCCGACTCCATCAGGGACGGCGAGACCGGGCTGCTCGTCGACGACGCCGGGGACGAGCCGGACGTCGCCGCGTACACCGAGGCGCTCGCGTCACTGATCACCGACGCCAACCGTCGCGAGCAGATGTCGCGCGACGCCCGCACCTGGGTCTCACGGTTCCGCTGGGAGGACTGTGTCGACGCCTGGGAGCGCGTTCTCCTGCACGAGGCCGGACGCCAGGGCCTGTCTCTGGGGCCGGTGGCCGAGGGCCGCTGACGGACGACAGAAGGCCCCGGTCACCAGACCGGGGCCGCACCTGACGCGGGGTCAGGGAGCGTCGTAGCGCACGACCTCGTCGGAGGCCGAGGCCGGGTTGGCGCCGGGGGTCACGGCGGACACGCCACCGAAGATCGCGAAGAGCGCGAGGACGATGCCCACGACGAACGACGCAGCGGAGCCGACACCTAGAGTCATGGGCGGGACCCTACCAGCCCGTCACCCCTCCGCCGCGCCGTTCCGACCACCAGACACGCCCCCGCCGCGAGCCACGTGACGCACGTCATGGTCCAGCCCACCGCGGTGACGCCCGAGACGCGCGGCGCGGCGACGGCGTCCGCACCGGCCAGCTCCAGCAGCCGCGCGCTCGGGCCGTCCGCGACGACCCGGGCCCCCGCCGCCGGCGACATCCCGGCGAGCGGGTCGGGCGGGCCCGCGTCCTTCTCGACGAGTACCCAGCGCACGCCCTCGGCGGCGAGGGCGTCGAGCGGCGGCACGCCGGACGCGATCCGCGCCCCCACCGCGCGGGCGACGGGGTCCTCGCCCGGGACGGTGCCGGTGGCGAGGGGCAGCCCGTCGTCGAAGAGCACCCGCTGGTCGACCAGCCGCGGCACGAGCGTGAGCGAGACCCTGCCGCCGTTCCACCCGTAGCGCCGGTACTGCGACCACGGGAGCAGTCCGACCGTGCCGGCGTCCGCCTCCGACAGGGTCGTGGCGACCGACCTCAGGTCGGTGGGCACCTCGACCGCGGTGACCCGGCCGCCGACCCCCCACGCGAGGGAGGGCAGGAGAGCCACCGGCAGCGCCGTGAGCAGGACGGCGAGCGCGGGCCCGGCAACGCGCACCCGCAGGACGTCGCGCACCAGCACCCCCGTCCCTGCCGCGGCGAGGGCGACCCACGGGGCGAGCAGCTTCTGGGCGTCGCGCAGCACCCCGCCCCCGGGGACGTGGAGCACGACGGCGCTCCACAGGCCGAACGGGTCGACGGCGCTGAGCCAGGCGAGCGCCAGGCCGAGCACGGCCGGGACGACGAGCGACACGAGGTGCTCACGGCGCCCCGCTCGCACCGCCGCCGCGAGGCTGGCGAGCGCGAACGCCGCCGCCCCCAGCGCCACCAGCGCCACCGAGCGGCCGGGTGGGTGCGAGGCGGGGTTCCAGAAGCCACCGCCGCTGACCAGCGAGCCGAGCACCCCCAGTGGCGTGTCCGCCCGCGCGGCGAACGCGGCGACCCCCGCCTGCGCCGAGGCGACGCCGGCGGTGACCGCGGGGAGGGCCCAGACGGCCGAGACCCCCAGGGCGGAGGCCGCCGCGAGCCCGAGCGCACGCCACCGCGGAGCCGGGGCGGCCAGGGCGGCGCCGACCGCGAGCGCACCGATGACGACGGTGTTGGCGCCGCCGAGCCCGCAGGCCGCAAGCCCGACCGCCGGGGCCCAGGCCGGCGCGCGCC
>DATITJ010000358.1:0-1572 GCA_035467935.1 Ornithinibacter sp. | reverse complement strand
CCTCGAAGCGCACGCGCACCGACGACGCCAGGGGCTTCAGGACGCGGATCCGCAGGCCGCCGGGCTCGAGGTGCTGGCCAAGGAGGTCGTGGGGCTGCTGGTGGCGACCCTGCACGAGGGCCGTGATCGCGCCGCTGACCTCGGGGCTGGGGGTGGGGCTCACGACGGGTCTCCTTGGCTGGTGGGGCTGGTCGAGTAGAGGGCGGTGAGGCGGCGCACGGCCCCGAGGGGGATGGCGACCCAGGCGGGGCGGTTGCGCGCTTCGTAGACGACCTCGTACATCGCCTTGTCGAGCTCGAAGGCGGCCAGCAGGGCACCGAGGTCACGAGGGTCGGAGCCGGCGCGCTCGGCGTAGCCGTCGAGGAACGCCTGCTGGGCCGAGGTGACCCAGGCGCGGGCCGAGGCGCCGTGAACCTGCTCCCACGTGCCACCGACGTAGTCGAAGCTGCGCAGCATGCCGGCCACGTCACGGACGGGCTGGTCGGGGAGCGAGCGCTCGGAGAGCGGCCGCAGGGGCTCGCCCTCGAAGTCGAGCAGCACCCAGCCGCGCTCGGGGGAGTGCAGCACCTGGCCCAGGTGGTAGTCGCCGTGGATCCGCTGGAGCGGCGGCCACTCGGCGGCCGCCGCGGCACGCAGCACGGCAGCGACCGGTCGGCGTGCCTCCTCCAGGCCGGGTGCCTCGGCGACGGCCGCCTCGAACCGTGAGCGCATCTCGGCGACGATCGCCTCGGCCTGGGCGGGGCTCGTGGGCTCGGTGCCGAGGACGTCGGCGAGGGTGCGGTGCACCTCGGCCGTCACCTCGCCGAGCGCCCGGGCCGGTCCTGCGAAGTCGGTGCCGGCCTCGGCGGCGTGCAGCGCCACGCGCCAGGCGTCCTCGACGCCGGGCAGGAACTCCTGCGCGAGCGCCAGGTGCCCGGATGCCGGGACGTCCCCCTCGGCCCCGGGGTGCGGCCAGCGGCCGGTCACCGCACCGACGACGGCGGGCACGCGCCGCGACCCGGCGTCGACGAGCGCGCCCTGGAGCACGACGTCGGGGTTGTCCCCGGGCGAGAGCATCCGGAAGACCTTGACGATCAGCGGCGCGTGGTGCCCGTCGGGCAGGTCGCAGTCGAGGATCACCGAGGTGTTGGACTGCTCGCCCGACAGCACGCGCGACGTGCGCACGTGCACCTCCCGGCCCCAGCTCGGCTGTGGCACACCGACGACCGATGGCTCCACCGTGCCGGACTCCGTGGACGACTGCGCCAGGACCCGGCCCTGCACGAGCTCCAGGAGCTGCGCGGCGTAGACGGGGTCGTGCGGGGCGTCGTAGACCCACCGGCGGCCGAGCGCCGAGTGCTCCATCGTGCCGACGAGCGCGTGGTCGGCGCTGCCGAGCGGCTCGCCGCGGTAGGTCAGGGGCACCTGGTAGACGACGGTCCGGGCGCCGGCCTCGTCGGCGACGACGAGCGTCTCGACACCGACCTCGCCCTCGGGGTCGTCGAGGCGCCAGGCCGCGAGGAGCCGGAGCCGGGGCTGCTGGCCCTTGGCGGCGTACCAGCGCTGGGCACCGATCCAGCCGGAGACGAGCTC
>DATITJ010000357.1:0-5137 GCA_035467935.1 Ornithinibacter sp. | reverse complement strand
CTCCTCGACGGTGATGACGCCTTCCTTGCCGACCTTGTCCATGGCCTCGGCGATCATCTCGCCGATCTGGGGGTCGGCGGCGCTGATCGACGCGGTCGCGGCGATCTGCTCCTTGGTCTCGACGTCCTTGGCGGCCGCGAGCAGCTCCTCGGAGACGGCCACGACAGCCTTCTCGATGCCGCGCTTGAGCGCCATCGGGTTCGCACCCGCGGCGACGTTGCGCAGGCCCTCGCGGACGAGCGCCTGGGCGAGGACGGTGGCCGTCGTCGTGCCGTCACCGGCGACGTCGTCGGTCTTCTTGGCGACCTCCTTGACGAGCTCGGCGCCGATCTTCTCGTACGGGTCGTCGAGCTCGATCTCCTTGGCGATCGAGACACCGTCGTTGGTGATCGTGGGGGCTCCCCACTTCTTCTCCAGCACGACGTTACGGCCCTTGGGGCCGAGGGTGACCCTGACGGCATCGGCGAGGACGTTCATGCCTCGCTCGAGACCGCGACGTGCCTCTTCATCGAAAGCGATGATCTTGGCCATTCGGGTGGTTCCTCCCACGCGAATCGAAGGTGGAGACCGGGCGGCGCCCGCGACGGACGGGCCGGATGCCGTCGGCTCACGCGCCGGGGCACCAGACCCTCACCGGACCGGTCAGGATTTATCACTCTCACGGGGAGAGTGCTAACGCCATTATTGGCACTCTCAGGTGGAGAGTGCAAACGACGGGACGCCCGACGGACCGCCCGGAGTGGTCGCTAGCGACCGGCCCCGCCGGCCACGGAAGGGGACGCCGTGGCCCCGTCGGGCACCTGCGGGCGCTGCGCGTCGTCGCCCGCCGGGCCGCGGGGACCACCGCGCACCCACCCGAGCAGGCGCCGGGCGACGACGTCGGCGGCGATTCCGAGCAACAGCGCGACGGTGACGCCAGCGGCAGCCCCCAGCAGGGGGTTGTGGGCCATCCAGCGTCCGGCGAGCGCCCCCACCATGACCGACCAGGCCGACCAGGTGAGGGCGGCGAGGGTCGCGAAGCCCAGGAAGCGCCGAGGCGGGTATGCCGTGGCGCCGGCGGTGAGGTTGACGGCGACGCGCCCGACGGGCACGTATCGCGCCACCAGGATGACGAGCCCACCCCGCTGCTCGAGGGTCCGCGTCGCCCGGTCGAGCGCACGGCGCAGCGCGGGCCGCGCGGTGCGGGACAGCCGCTCGAAGCCGAAGCGCCGGCCGGCGAGGTACGTCGCGGTGTCCCCGAGGAAGGCGCCGACCGCCGCGGTGGCGCCGAGGAGGAGGAGGTTCGGGCCGTCGACCGCCACGGAGACCGCGGCGAGGGCGACGACGACCGACTCGCTCGGCACCGGTGGCACGAGCGCGTCACCGGCCGACACGAGGAGCACGAGGAGCAGCACCCACGGCGCCGCGGCCTGCGCCTCGATGGAGGTCGTGAGCGTCTCGAGCACGAGGGGCCTTTCGTGGCGGGCGGTGGGTGCGGCCGACCGGGAGGTCCTCGCGGTCGGTCCGCTCAGGCTAGGTAGCGGCGGGCGGCGCCGACACCGGTGCCGACCCCCACGCGACCCTGAGCCGACCCTGAGCGCACCCCGGCCACTGACCACCGGGGGAACCACCCGAGGTCGTCGAGGCGCCGCCGCGGGTCCTCGGTGGCTAGGAGGTCGGGCCCACGACCAGCGGAGCGGTGGCCGCCGCGGCGGTGTCGTCGCCCCCCGCGGTGGCGGTCGGCGCCGGCATCCGGCCCCATCCGCTGAACCGTCGAGCCGCACGGTCGATCACGAGGCCGAGGACGAGCGCGACCGCGACCCCCGAGACCGACCCGAGCAGCGGGTTCCCCTCGAGCCAGTGACCGGCGAGGGCGCCGACGCCCACCGACCAGGCGGCCCATGTCGTCGCGGCGAGCGCCGCGAGCCCGACGAAGCGGCGCGGCGGGAAGCCCGTGGCGCCGGCGGTGAGGTTGACGGCGACCCGGCCGAGCGGCACGTAGCGGGCCGACAGGATGACGAGCGCACCGCGCCGTTCGAGGGTGGCGGACGCACGCTCGAGCGCCCGGCGCGGGCCGGGCCGCGAGATGCGGTGGAGGCGCTGCGGGCCGAAGCGGCGACCCACGACGTAGGTCAGCGAGTCGCCGAGGAAGGCACCGACCCCGGCGGCCACCGCGAGCAGCAGCAGGTCCGGCCCGTGACCCGCGACCGCCACGGCGGCGAGCGCCACGACGATGCCCTCGCTGGGCACCGGCGGCACCAGGGCGTCGAACACCGCGACGAGCAGCACGACCGGGAGCACCCACGGCGCAGCGGCACCCGCCTCGACGAGCGCGGTCAGCGTGTCGAGCACGAGCTGCCTCCGGATCTCACGGCCGGTCGGCCGCGCGAGGTGGTCCCTCGCGCGCTCCGGCCCCGAGCGTCAACGGCCGCGGCCGCGGTTCCGTGCCCGGGCCGCCCGGCACCCGCTCCCCCACTCCGCACGGACGCGGGGGTCGTGCTCAGGGCGCGGGGAGGCCGCCGGGTTCAGAGCTCGGGGGGGTGACCCTCGAAGGTGGCACGCATCGAGCCGTCGGCCTCGGAGGTCACCGGGTCGGCAAGGTCGGCGACGAAGACGGCCACCGCCTCGCGGGCCGGGTTGCCCTCGAGCTCGGCGAGCACCTCGCGCCAGGCGGTGAGGTTCGGGTGGTCGACGCCCGTGCACGCCTCGGCGGGCGACAGGGACTCCACGGCCGCCGCCAGCTCGCTCCGCGAGACCGGCAACGTGGCGGTGGAGCCGTCGTGGCGCAGGACCGTCGCGAGCACGACGGCGGGCAGTCCGTGCCGACCCCCGGGGACGTTGACGTGCGCGAACCCCCACTCCGGTGACGACGAGGCGGGGCTCAGGCCCACGGCATACGCGACCGGTTGCCGCCAGCCGTCGACGCGGGCGGCGAGGTGGTCGCGGATGGCCACGAGGCCCTCCGGGGTGCTCCAGTCGAGGTCGGTCATCGGCGCATCGTGCCAGCCGGAGCGAGCGGCCGCTCACGCGGCGCGGGTGAACACGAGGTGAACAGGGGCCACTCGCCCCGGAAGTGCACCTGAGGGCCCTCGACCGGGTGCGGGCGCAGCGACGCCCGTCCGGCTTCCCTCACGGACGGGCGTCGCTGGCTCTGGGGGGGGTGCCTGCGGCTCAGGGCTCCAGGCCGAGGCGGCGGGCCGAGCGCGCGCGCTGACGGCTGGCGCGCAGCCGACGCAGGCGCTTGATGAGCATGGGGTCGTGCTGGACGGCGGCCGGGTGGTCGATGAGGGCGTTGAGCACCTGGTAGTAGCGCGTGGAGCTCATGTCGAACAGCTCCTTGATCGCGGTCTCCTTGGAGCCGGCGTACTTCCACCACTGCCGCTCGAAGGCGATGATCTCCCGGTCCCGCTCGGAGAGCCCGGCGGGGGCGACCGTGCTGAGCTGTTCGGAGGCGGCGCTCACGTGTGTGTCCTCGACCCTTCGTTGCCCGACCCGTGCGTGGACGCCCACTCTAACCGGGAAATGACACCCGTGTCATTCGCCTGGCGAGTCCTCCAGCGTGTCGGCTGGACCGGCCTGTCCTCGACGGACTCACGAGTCCCACCGGTCCCACGCACCCCATCGGGGCGGCTCGTCGCAGGGTCGGCACGGCCACCGTGACGCGCTTGGCCCACGTGCCGAGGGTCAGGCCATGGTGTCGAGGATCGCGACGACGTCGTCCTCGCTCGTCTCCGGGTTGACGATCGCGAACCGCGCGAGCGTCTCTCCGTCGTGGGTCGTCGGCACGACGAACGCGAACTCCTCGGCCAGCATCCGGTCCGACCACGCCTGGTAGTCGGCCGGGGTCCAGCCCAGGCGCCGGAAGACGACGACGGACAGGTCGCGCCCGCGCACGACCTCCAGGTGCGGCCGGCGACCGATCTCGTCCTCCGCGAAGCGGGAGATGTCGAGCGTGTGCTCGATCGCGGCCGTGTAGGCATCGGTGCCGTTGACCGCCAGGGAGAACCAGAACGGCAGGCCCCGGGCTCGGCGGGTCAGGCCGACGGAGTAGTCGGTGGGGTTCCACTCGGGCGCCGCGGTGAGGACGTCGAGGTAGCCGGCCTTCTGGGTGTGAGCGGCCCGGGCGAGGGCCGGCTCGCGATAGAGCAGCGCGCAGCAGTCGAAGGGCGCGAAGAGCCACTTGTGCGGGTCGACGATGAAGGAGTCGCAGTGCTCGATGCCGGTGTAGAGGTCGCGGACCGAGGGTGCGGCCAGCCCCGCCCCGCCGTAGGCGCCGTCGACGTGGAACCAGATGCCGTACTCCTTGCACACCTCGGCGACCGAGGCGAGGTCGTCGATGATCCCGAAGTTCGTCGTCCCGCAGGTCGCGACGACCGCGAAGAACGTCTCGGGCCCGTGCTCCTCGAGCACCGCGCGCAGGTTGGGGCCGGTGAGGCGCCAGCGCTCGTCGGCGTCGACCCCCACGAACTCGGCGTCCATGACCTCGCAGGCGGAGACGATCGACGAGTGCGCGCCGTTGGTCGCCGCGACCCGGAACGGCCGCACGCCCTCGGCTGCCCTGCTCCGGGCCGTGTGGCGGGCCGCGACGAGCGCCGACAGGTTGCCGATCGTGCCGCCCGAGACGAACACGCCGCCCGCGCCGGCCGGCATCCCGACGAGGTCCGCGACCCAGCGCAGCGCCTGGTTCTCGGCATAGACGGCGCCGGAGCCCTCGAGCCACGACCCGGCGTAGATCGACGAGGCGCCGACGACGAGGTCGAACATCACGGCGGCGTCGCTCGGGGCGCACGGGATGAAGGAGAGGTAGCGGGGGTGGTCGGTCGACAGGCAGGTGGGGGCGAGGTCCTCGGCGAACATCCGCATCGTCGCCAGCCCGCCGAACCCCTCGGCGGTGATCGTCTGCCCGACCCGTCGGTCGAGCTCCTCCTCGCTCATCGGCTGGTCGAGGGGTGGCGAGATCCGCACCCGCTCCTCGGCGTAGGCGATCACCGCGTCGGCCAGGGCCGAGAGCTCGAGGTGCTTGTTCTCCTGGTACGTCTTTCCGTGCACGGCCGCGAGTCTAGGTGCGCGGGTGACCCAGCAGGTATGCCGTGAGGTCGGGGACGGTGTCGACCACGGCATCCGGCCCCGTCGCCACGAGCGCCTCGCGATCCCCCGC
>DATITJ010000356.1:0-4634 GCA_035467935.1 Ornithinibacter sp. | reverse complement strand
TCGATCACCACGCGGCCAGCGTAGTGGCGGCGAAGGCGCGCCTCCGGCGGGGCAACCTTTCCCGGCATCCCTGCGTAGTGCAGGGTGTGACGGACCTTTCGGGAGGTGTGACGGCCAGGGCGGGCAAGGGCGAGCGCGACGCCGCGTTCACGGCATTCGTGCACCAGGCGTCGCCGTCGCTGCTGCGCACCGCTGGCTGCTCACGGGTGACCACCATGCCGCGCACGACCTCGTGCAGGCGGCCCTGGTGCGCACCTACGTCGCCTGGCCGCGGGTGCGGCCCGAGACGGCACTCGCCTACGCCCGCCGGATCCTGGTCAACGAGCACACCGACCGGTGGCGCCGGCACGGCGCCGAGCTCGCGGTGGCCGAGATCCCCGAGGCCGCGCGGGTCGTGGACTCGGGGACGGAGGACCGGGATGCCGTCGTGCGGCTCCTCGCCCGCCTCCCGGAGCAGCAGCGGCGGGTCGTCGTGCTGCGCTACTACGTCGACCTGTCCGAGCAGGCCACCGCCGACGCGCTCAGCATCTCCGTCGGCTCCGTGAAGTCGGCCGCCTCGCGCACCCTGGCCACCCTGCGGGCGGAGCTGGCCGCCAGCGAAGGAGGCGTGCGATGAGCACGGACACGTTCGAGGACCCTGCGAGAGTTGCTCCGCGAGACCGCGGATGCCGAGGGTCCGGCCTACCTCGACCTCGACCCCGACGTCGTGCTGTTCCAAGGTCGCCGAGTGGTCGGCCGGCGGCGGATGGCGATGGCTGGGGGCGTCGCGGCCGCGGCCCTCGTGCTCGGCGTCGGCTCGTGGGCCGTGCTCGACCAGTCCGCCGGTCGCGCTGCCGAGGAGGTCCCGGCCACCCCGACGACCTCATCGGCCCTGGGCGTCGTCACCGCCACCCTGCCGGCGACCCCTTCGTAGCCGTCGGAGTCGTCCCGGCGAGCGCAGAACAGCTGATGACCCGGGTCGTGGGGGGAGACGTGGGGGGCGTCAGGACCGCGGACGGTCCCCTCACCACCACGTCGTACAAGGCGTTCCTCGTGAGGACCGAGAAGTCACCGGCGGGCACGGCCCTGGCCGGCCTCGACTGGTCCGCAGGGGGGCGGGTCTTCACGGCGGAAGGCGCGGAGCTGCCGAGCGCGACCCTGGGTGACCGCACGGTCTACGTCGACACCGCAGCCGGCGAGATGGGGGTGGTCGGGCCGAACGGCAGCGCCCAGGTCCTCCTGGCCTCGGCCAGGAAAGGTGACGCTCCCCCGCACCTCTCGACGGCCGTCCAGGAGGCCGGGAAGCCCACCGTCACCTCGTTCGCCATGGTCCTGCCTATCGGGGCCGGGGACATCTCGGTCGACGTCGCCCCGGGAGCGAGCCTGCAGTCGCTCGAGTCGGCCCCGCTGCTCGCCGGGTCGGGCGTGGCCGTCTTCGTCACCGCGGAGAGCCCGGACGACGTCACCCCGGTGGTCACCCGGGTGGCGTGGACGGTCGACGCGCGTCGCGCCACCTGGCGCGACGCGGGGTAGCCCGACCGCCGTTCAGTCGGTCGGGGCAGCCGGACTCGCAGGTCCCGGCCAGTTGCGGTCCGGGACGGGTGCGGGTCGGCCCGGCTGCTCGCCGCCACGCGCCTCGAGGTAGTTCTCCTTCGGCACCATGACCTTGCGCCGGAAGACGCACACGACCGTGCCGTCCTGCTTGTAACCGATGGTCTCGACGTGCACGACCCCCCGGTCGTCCTTGCTGCTGCTCTCCCACTTGTCGAGCACCGTGGTCTCGCCGTAGAGGGTGTCGCCGTGGAAGGTGGGCGCGACGTGGCGCAGGCTCTCGACCTCGAGGTTGGCGATCGCCTTGCCGCTGACGTCGGGAACGCTCATGCCGAGGAGGATCGAGTAGACGTAGTTGCCGACGACGACGTTCTGGCCGAACTGCGTCGTCTCCTGCGCGTAGTTCGTGTCGAGGTGCAACGGGTGGTGGTTCATCGTGAGCAGGCAGAACAGGTGGTCGTCGTACTCCGTGACCGTCTTGCCGGGCCAGTGCTTGTAGGTCGCCCCGACCTCGAACTCCTCGTAGCTGCGCCCGAACTGCACGTGTCCTCCTTGACGGCCGCGCCCGCGGTACCCGCGGGACCATGGGTGCCCGGGCTGCCTGGATGCCGCGGACGGTGGGCCTTCATCCTGTCGTGAGCACACGGCATCCGGCAGGGGGATGCCGCGTGCCCTTCCTCACGCCGGGGCCGTGGCCAGCTCACGGTGCTCGGCCCGCGAGGGGCAAGGACACCGTCACCGTCGTCCCGACGTCGACCACGGACTCGATACCGATCTGTCCGCCGTGCGCCGTCACGAGGGCCTTCACCACAGCGAGCCCGATCCCGGACCCTGCCCGCGCTCGAGCTCCGCCGCCGCGGTAGAAGCGGTCCAGGACGTAGGCGAGGTCCTCGGCCGCGATCCCCGACCCGTTGTCGCGCACCTCGAGGAGCGCCCGCCCGTCCTGCGCCCGAACTGCGACGTCGATCGTCCCGTGGGGGCCGCTGTGGCCCACCGCGTTGGACAGGAGGTTGGTGACGACCTCGTGGATGCGGTCGCTGTCAGCGTCCACCCAGACCCCCATCCGCAGTGACGTGCGAAGGGTGGCACCGGCCTCGGCGACCCTGGACCGCCAGACCACGAGCACGTCCGACACGAGGTCCGACAGGTCCATCTGCACCCGGTGCAGGGTGAGGCTCGGGGACTCGGCACTCGACAGGTCCGAGAGGTCGTTGACGATGCGCCCGAGGCGGACCGCCTGGTCGTGCAGGGCGGCCACGGTGTCCGGTTCGGCAGGGGCGAGCCCGAATCGGAGCTCCTCGAGACCGGCCTGCAGCGCCGTGAGCGGAGTCCGGAGCTCGTGCGCGACGTCGGCGGACATGCGCCGGCGCGCCTCCTCGGCGCGCACCACCTCGTCGGCCATGTCGTTGAAGGTGCGTGCCAGCTCGCCCAGCTCGCCGGCACCTCCGGTCGCGGCCCGGGCACTGCGATCGTTCGCGGCGAACTCGCGGGCGCTGGTCGTCAGGTCCACGAGCGGCCGGGTGAACCGGCGGGTGAAGCCGACCGCCACCACGATGGCCACGGCCACCGCGACCAGCGTGGCCAACAGGAGCCACCGGACCGTGATGCCCCTGTCCAGTCCGGCGGTGCTCTCGGGAAAGCCGAGGAGGGCCGTTCCCACCGGCTCGCCGGCCACGACGACCGGCGCGGTCACCGCTCTCGTTCGGAAGTCGGGGCCGACCGGGCCTCCGACCACGGTCTCCTCGTCGGTGTCAACCACGACGAGGCGCCCACCGGCGGTTTCGGCAGAGCGTTCGAGCTCCGCGAGGTCCGCCGCATCCCAGCTCTGCGCCTCGGCGTACAACCGCGCGGCAGACGTGGCCAGGTTCTCCACCATGCGCTGGTGCTCGGCCCGGCCCTGCGTGGAACGACTCAGGTCGACGCCGACCGCGGCTGCGAGGACCAGCGTGGCGATGGCGGACAGGGCCACGACGAGGAACGCCCCGAGCACCCGCCGGCCGATCGGGCCGAGACCCATCCCCTCAGCCATCCGCGGGCAGGCCGAAGCGGTAACCCACCCCGACGACCGTCTCCACGACGTGGTGGTCGTCGTCGTCGAGCTTGTGACGAAGGTTCTTCACGTGCGAGTCGATGGCCCGCTCGTACCCCGCGAACTCCTGCCCGCGGACCCGGTTGACGAGCTCGGCCCGGGTGAGCACCCGCCCCGGCGAGTGGGCGAGGGCGGCCAGCAGGTCCCACTCGGTCACGGTCAGCTGGAGGTCCCTCCCCCTGACCGTGGCCACGCGGCGCCGCGAGTCGACGGTCAGCAGGCGGTCGCCGTAGGTGCGCACCGCACCCTCGGGCGCTCGTCCGTCACCGCGCGAGAGCACCGCCTGGACGCGCAGGACCACCTCGGTCGGGCTGAACGGCTTGACGACGTAGTCATCCGCTCCGAGGCGCAGGCCGGCGATCCGTTCCTGGATGTCCGAGCGGGCGGTGAGGACGATCACGGGGATGCGTCGGGACACCTCGCGCAGGATGTCGGTGCCGTCGATGTCCGGCAGCCCGAGGTCGAGGAGGACGAGGTCGACCTGCGACCCGTTGAGGAAGCGCAGCGCCTCGGCACCGGTCTGGGCGGTGAGCACCGAGCAACCGGCCCTCTCGAGGAACCGTCGGAGCAGCTCGCGGATGTCCCGCTCGTCCTCGACCACCAGCACCGTCGCCATGGGTTCGCGCGCCGCACCAGTCGTGCAGGTCGCTGTCACCTCCTCGGGCGGGGCCTGGCAGCGAAGGGCGGGCACCGATCGGTGCCGCGAAGGTACCACGGCGCCGTGCTCCACACGGTTTCCACGGAGCCGCCACGAGCAGGGGAGATGGTGGGCGCACGGGGTCCCCATCGGGGCCACCGCCTCCGCGCGCCCGCCGCGCCACCGAGTCCGTGCGCCCGCCCCGCCGCCGTCGGCCCGCTGCCACCCGTCGCACCGGGATGCCGCGCTCTGGGTCACGTCCCGGGCGTCACGACGGGACCGCGTCCTAGGCTCGGCCCATGGGTGACTTCATCGGAGCGGTCGACCAGGGCACGACGAGCACGCGGTTCATCGTGTTCGACCACGACGGCCGGCCCG
>DATITJ010000355.1:0-6871 GCA_035467935.1 Ornithinibacter sp. | reverse complement strand
GGTCGCATGACCCACGCCTCGGTCGCGGGCACCGAGCTCGAGGTGCCGGGCGACCTCATCCGCCTGTCGGTGGGCATCGAGGACGCCGAGGACCTCGTCGCCGACCTCGGCCAGGCGCTCGACCGGCTCACCTGAACCGTGCCCCGCATCCTGTGCGTGGACGTCGGGTCGACGTTCACCAAGGCGGTGCTCGTCGACGCGGCCACCGGTGACGCCCTCGGCACGGCCAGCCACCCGACGACGGTCGCGACCGACGTCATGGACGGCGTGGACGTCGTGCGCGCGTCGCTCGCCGCGCACGGCGATCCGGACGAGGTGCTCGTCTGCTCGAGCGCCGGTGGCGGGCTGCGGCTCGCGGTCGTCGGGTACGAGCGCGAGGTGACGGCGGAGGCCGGTCACCGGGTCGGCCTGTCCGCGGGCGCCAAGGTCGTGCACGTCGCGAGCGGCCCGATGTCCGGTGCCGACGTCGCCGACCTGCGCGCGGCGTCCCCCGACCTCGTCCTGCTCGTCGGGGGCACCGACGGCGGCAACGCCGACGTCCTCCTCCACAACGCCCAGCGGCTCGCGAAGGCGCGTCTGCCCGCACCCGTGGTCGTGGCCGGCAACGCCGACGCCGGCGACGAGGTGGCCGCGCTCCTGGCGTCGACCGGCCGGCGCCACGTCGTCACGGCCAACGTCCTGCCCCGCATCGGCGTCGTCGCGCCCGAGGCCGCGCGCGCGGCGATCCGCGCGGCGTTCCTCACGCACGTCATCGGCGGCAAGGGCCTCTCGCGCGGCCGGGGGTTCGCCGAGCTGGTCCGGGCGCCCACGCCGGACGCCGTCCTGCGCGGCGTCGAGGTGCTCGCGCAGGTCGTGGGCGGTGACGTCCTCGTCGTCGACGTCGGGGGCGCCACGACCGACGTCTACTCGGTCATCACCCCCCGGGGGGAGGACGCCACCATCCACCGCGATGTCGTCGGCACGCTCTGGCACGCGCGCACCGTGGAGGCTGACCTCGGCATGCGCTGGACGGCCGGGGGAGTGGTGGAGGCGGGAGAGCGGGAGCGGATCGCGCTGTCCGGCAGCGTGATCCGGTATGCCGGTGCCGTCGCCACCGATACCGCCCACCTCGCGTCGTCCGCCGCGGAGTGGGCGGCGGAGGAGGAGCTGGCCGGCACGGCCGCGGTCGTGGCCGTCCGTCGCCATGGCCGGCCGCCGCACCCCTCGGAGCGCCCCAGGCCGCTGGCCGACGTCGCGCTCGTCGTCGGCTCCGGCGGCGTGCTGCGCCACGCGCCCGGCGACGTCGGGCCCCGCGTCCTCGCCCGGGTCACCGGCGACCACGGGGGCGGCTGGCGCGTGCCGGAGGCGGCGCGGACCCGCGTCGACACGGCATACGTCCTCTTCGCCGTCGGGCTGCTCGTCGAGCGGCACCCGGAGGCCGCGGCCGCGCTGGCGCGACCGCTCGCCGCAACCTCGGTGGCACGCTGAGGCCATGAGCACCGACTGGCCGTGGGCCGACGCGTTCGAGGCCCGTGGCACCTACCTCAACTCGGCGACGATGGGCCTGCCCCCTCGCGTCACGCTCGACGCCCTCGCGGCGGCGATCGAGGACTGGCGCCGGGGCACCGCCCACGCGCCCGGGTACGACACGGTGATCGGCGCGGCCCGTGCGTCGTTCGCGCGGATGGTGCACGTGCCGGCGTCCACGGTGGCGGTCGGGAGCCAGGTCTCGCCGCTCGTGTCGCTCGTGGCGGCGGCCGCGCCCGACGGGTCGACGGTGCTCGTGCCGGAGGGTGAGTTCACGAGCGTGACCTTCCCGTTCCTCGTGCAGTCCGGGCGCGGGGTGCGGGTGCGGGAGGTGCCCCTCGAGGAGCTGCCCGAGCACGTCGACGGCGACACCGGCCTGGTGGCGCTCGCCGCGGTGCAGTCCTCGGACGGCCGGGTCGCGCCGCTGGACGCCGTGGCGGAGGCCTGCCGGGTGCACGGGGTGGAGGTGCTCGTCGACCTCACCCAGGCCACCGGCTGGCTCGACGTCGACGCGAGTCGCTTCGCCTACACGGTGTGCGGCGCCTACAAGTGGCTGCTGTCGCCGCGCGGCACGGCCTTTCTCACCGTGCGCGAGGACCTCTGGGACTCGCTCGTGCCCCAAGCCGCCGGGTGGTATGCCGGTGACGACCCATGGGCGTCGATCTACGGGCTGCCGCTGCGGCTGGCACCGGACGCGCGCCGGTTCGACGTGTCGCCGGGGTGGCAGGCGTGGGTGGGCACGGCCGCGTCGCTCGCGTTCCTGGAGTCGGTGGGGGTGCCCGCCCTGCAGTCCCACGCCCGCGCCGTGGAGGCGGCGTTCGCGCGGGCGGCCGGGCTCGCCCCGGTGGGGCGGGCGATCCGCGCGCTCGGGGCCGACGCCGAGGTGCCGGGCCTGCTGGCCGCGCACGACGTCGTGGCCGCCGAGCGGGCCGGGCGGCTGCGGGTGTCGTTCCACGTCAACAACACCGTCGAGGAGGCGCAGGCCGTGGGCCGGCTGCTGCGGGGGCACGTCACCGGCTGACGCCGGCCGGGTGCGCGTGGGCCCGGCGGCCGTCGTCGGCGCCGCGGATCCTCGTCAGAGCGCGCGGACCCGGTTGTTGCGCGCGTCGTGGGTGAGCTCGGCCAGCCCGAGGGCCTCGAGCAGGGGAGGCAGGTACATGCCGAAGCGGCCTCGGTACCCGTTGCGCAGCCCGTACCAGCCACCCACCGGGTTCTCGGCCGACCGGCCCCAGGCCTCCACGGTGCCGGGAGCTGCCGGCTTCTTCTCGTCCGCGGCCCCGAGCTCGACCCACCCGTCCTGCTCGACGAGCCACGCGTGCAGGTCCTCGATCGCCCGGAGGTGGTACCTCAGGGTCGTGGTCCCGACCCGGCACACGAGCGCGGGCGGGTCCGCCTCGGGCTCGCGGTGCATGGTGTACGTCGAGCTGCCGGGCGCGGTGGTCAGCACCCAGGGTTCAGCGGCGGTGCCCGTTCCCTCGACCATCGTCGTCTCCTTCCGGTCGGTCCCTGGCGGCGGGTACCCGTCGATGGGCCGGCGACCTGGGCGGCTGCCGCTCCATGGCGGACAGGGGCAGCATGGCAGGTGGTGCGCGGGGCCGGGAGTCCCGGCGACGAGGTGCGCAGGAATCGAGAAGACGGCTGTCGGTGGCGCCGCCTACGGTCTACCCATGAGTGAAGCCAACGCTCCGGAGGGCCCCGCCACGTCCGCCCTCGCCGTCCGACCCGTCCACCGGGGGCCGCGCCCCCTCGACCCCGCGGGCCGCCGGCCTCGCGCACCGCGATGAGCGCGCCGGCGATCGAGGCCGTCGACCTCGTGAAGCGCTTCGGCGACTTCACGGCCGTCGACGGGGTCAGCTTCTCGGTGCCCGAGGGCACCGTCTTCTCCATGCTCGGGCCCAACGGCGCGGGCAAGACGACGACCGTGCGCGTGATGACCACGCTGTCGGTCCCGACCAGCGGCACCGCGCGCGTGGCGGGCTTCGACGTCGTCGCCCAGCCGGATGCCGTGCGCCACCGGATGGGCCTGACGGCCCAGTCGGCCACCGTCGACGAGCTCCTCACCGGTCGCGAGAACCTCCGCCTCATCGGCGACCTCTACGGCCTCGGCCGCGCGCTCGTGCGCCGGTCGACCGACGAGCTGCTCGAGCGGTTCTCGCTCACCGAGGCGGGGAACAAGGTCGTCAAGGACTACTCCGGCGGCATGCGCCGCCGGCTCGACCTCGCGGCGAGCCTCATCGCGACGCCGCCCGTGCTGTTCCTCGACGAGCCCACGACCGGGCTCGACCCGCGCAGCCGCGTCGAGCTGTGGGGCGTGCTGCGCGACCTGGTGCGCGACGGCACGACGCTCTTCCTCACGACCCAGTACCTCGACGAGGCCGACCAGCTGGCCGACCGCATCGTCGTCGTCGACCACGGCCGGATCATCGCCGAGGGCACCCCGCTCGAGCTCAAGGACCAGTCGGGGCGGGCCAGCCTCGTCGTCACGGTCAGCCGGCCGGGCGACGTCGCCGCCGCCGCCGACCTCGTGCGGGCGGAGATCGGCGAGATCCACGTCGACCACGACGCCCGCCACATCTCGGCCCCGGCCGAGGGGGTCGGGGCGCTCACGCGCATCGCGGCCCGCCTCGACGCGGCAGGCATCGAGCTCGACGACATCGGGCTGCAGCGCCCGAGCCTCGACGACGTCTTCCTCAGCCTCACCGGCCACCGGGCCGAGGCGGCGCCCGAGGACGAGACGACCCACGACGAGATCCCCGAGGAGGCGATCCGATGAGTGCCACCACGACCACCGGCCACTTCCAGGCGACGCACCCCGACGAGCGGGGCGCCACGGCCAGCCGGCAGATCAGCGCCCTGGTGCGGCGCAACCTCACGCACATCAAGCGCCAGCCCGAGATGCTCACCGACGTCACGATCCAGCCGGTGATGTTCGTGCTGCTCTTCGCGTTCGTCTTCGGTGGCTCGATCCAGATCCCCGGGGTCGACTACAAGGAGTGGCTGCTCCCCGGGATCATGGCCCAGACCATGGCCTTCAGCTCGTTCATCGTGGCCATCGGGCTGGCGAGCGACATCGGCAAGGGCATCGTCGACCGCTTCCGGTCGCTGCCGATCGGGCGTGGCTCGGTCGTCATCGCGCGCAGCCTGTCGAGCGTCATCCACTCGATGATCGGCATCGTCGTCATGTCGGTGACCGGGCTGTTCATCGGCTGGGGCATCTACGAGGGCGTCGCCAAGGGCCTGCTCGGCTACGCCCTGCTCATCCTGTTCGGGTTCATGATGATCTGGATCGGCATCCTGGCGGGCTCGTCGCTGAAGTCGGTGGAGGCGGTGCAGGGCGTCATGTTCACGATGATCTTCCCGATCACCTTCCTCAGCAACGCGTTCGCGCGGCCCGAGGGCATGCCCGACTGGCTGCGCTTCCTCGCGGAGTGGAACCCCATCAGCGCGCTCGTCCAGGCGCTGCGCGAGCTGTGGGGGAACGAGGGCTTCCCCCTGCCCCCGGATGCCGCCCTGCCGCTGCAGTACCCCGTGATCGCGACGATCCTGTGGTCGGTCGGGCTCTCCGCCGTGCTGGCCCCGCTCGCGATCCGCGCGTTCAACCGCCGCACGACGGATTGAGGCGGGGCCGGGGCGCCACGGTGCTCACCGGTGGCCGTGATGGTCGCTCGTGCCTCATCATGGTCCCGGGTGCGGACCGCGGTGGTCCCGGGCACGGGAGAGGCACGACGGCATGAGACGGCGGAGCAGGGTGCTGCTCACCACGGCGGTGGCGGTCACGACGGTGCTCGGCAGCGCCGGCACGGCGTACGCCGCCCACTTCCAGGACCGCGCGCTCCCGGGCAGCACGCTCGGCGGGGTGCCGGTGGCCGGGCTGACCCGCGCCGAGGTCGCCGAGACCGTGCGGCAGCGCGCCGCCGCCGTCACGGTCACGGTGCGAGCCGGGGAGACGACCCGCACCGCGCACCTGGCCGAGCTCGGCTCCACGGTCGACGTCGCCGCCACCGTCGACGCCGTCTTCGCCCCCAACGAGCGCTGGTCGTCGTACGCCACCTCGCTGCTGTCACCGCGTGACGTCGACGCCGTGGTGCGCGCGGACCCGACGACCACCGACCGGGTCGCCGCCGACCTGGTCGGCGAGGCGGGCCAGCGCGGCACCGACGCGGGTGTCCGCCTCGCGAAGGACCGGCGCTCGTTCGTCGTCATCCCGGCGGTGGTGGGCCGGACCGTGGTCCCGGCGAGCTTCCAGGACGTCGTGGCCGCCGCGGGTCGCGACCTGTCGTCCGCGACGGCCGACGTGCAGTTCGCCGAGAACGACCCGGCCGTGACCACCCGGGCGGCGCAGCATGTCGCCGACCGGGCCAACGCGCTCGTCCGCCCGGAGGTCTCGGTGAGCGACGGGGAGGACCTCCACGCCGCGTCGGCGAAGGTCAAGGCGTCATGGGTGACGATCCCGGCCAGCCAGGGCCGGCTCGGGACGCCGGCGGTGGATGTCGCGAAGGTACGGTCGTGGGTCTCCACGCAGGCCGGGGCCGCGAAGGTCGAGGCGAGGACGGGTCTGCGTTACCGCGACTCGGCCGGCACGGTTCGGCGGGTCCGCACCGAGGCGCGCGACGGTCGAACGGTCTCGAACGCCCCCGCGGTCGCGACGGCAGTCGGGGAGGCGCTGGCGGCCGGTCGCGCGTACGCGGGCCGCTTCGAGTACACGACGCAGACGGCCACCTGGAGGGAGCGTCGGATCGCCGCCGGTGCCGAGGACCTGGCCTACCCCGCCGCCGAGGGCGAGAAGTGGATCGACGTCGACCTCGGGGCGCACACGATGACCGCCTACGTCGGTGCGAAGCGCGTCCACGGCCCGATCACGATGGTCGACGGCTCCGACGAGAAGCCCACCGTGGTCGGCACCTTCGAGGTCTACCTCAAGCGGCCCCTGATGACCATGCGCGGCAACAACGCCGACGGCACGAGGTACGAGACCCCGAACGTCCCGTGGACCTCGTTCTTCCACCGCGGGTTCGCGCTGCACGGGGCGCCTTGGCGCTCGAGCTTCGGCTACTCCGCCTCGCACGGCTGCATCAACCTGCCGGTCGACGTCGCCAAGTGGGTCTACGACTTCGCACCGATCGGCACCCCGGTCACCGTGCACCACTGACCGGCATCGCCCCCAACGGCGACGTCAGTGCGTGTGAAGACCGGCTCCTGGACGCCGACTCCCACACACGTCCGTCCCTGCTCAGACCTCGTAGGGCGTGGTCGCGAGGACCTTGACCTCGATCTGTGTGCCGTTCGGGGCCTCGTAGGAGACGGAGTCGCCGACCTTCGCGCCGTTGACGGCCGCGCCGATGGGGGACTTCTCCGAGTAGACGTG
>DATITJ010000354.1:0-5241 GCA_035467935.1 Ornithinibacter sp. | reverse complement strand
CACTGGGCTCCGCGTCGGCGAGAACGACCTCGACGGTCATGAGCCGCCGGCCCCACCAGCCCTCGCGGCACCACGGCCACTCGGCGACCGCCTCGCGGATCGGGCCCTCGACGAGCATGACGCGCAGCACGTCCGGCGTCGGGAGCGTGGCGAAGATGCGACCGCGGGCCCCCGCCCGGAAGCTCGGGAAGCCGTGGTGGTCGCGCTCATGGACGCCGGGCAGCCCGAGCGCGAGCAACCGCGCATCCCCGGGCGTCACACCCGGTCCTCGCCCGTCCCGCCGGGACGCGACTCGACCGGCATACCCGCCAGGGCCTCCTCCGCCACGGCCACCACGAGGGGCTGGAGCGTCACCGGCACCCCGTTGAGCACCGCGTTGCCCGAGACCGCCTCGACGACGGACGGGTCGGTGAGGTCGTTCATCGACACCCCCGGCAGCGCGGTCGCGTGCCGCAGCCGCACGCCCTCACGGGCGTGGCCGTAGCCGTGGGGCAGCGACACGACGCCGCGCATGAGGTCCTCGGAGGCCGCGACCTCGACGCGCACCTCCCCCACCGCCGAGCGGACGAGCACGGTGTCGCCGTCACGGATGCCGCGCGCGGCCAGGTCGTCCGGGTGCGCCGACAGGGCGTGGCGGGCGCGCCCCCGGGTGAGCCGGGACGCGTTGTGCAGCCACGAGTTGTTGTCGCGCTGGTGTCGGCGGCCGACGAGGAGCAGCTCACCGTCGGCGAGCCCGTCACCGGACGACAGCGACGCAAGCACGCCGGGCAGCGCGTCCGCGACGACCGACGGCAGCAGGTCTACCCGCTGCTCGGGTGTCGCGAGGCGTGACGGCAGGCGCGGCTTGAGCGGTCCGTGGTCGGCACCGGCCGACATCTTCTCGAGCTTGGCCACCGACAGGCGCGCCCCCGACGAGCGCAGGAGGGCGTCGAGCTGACGACGCGGGGACAGCCGCAGCCGGGCCTCGGTCCTGAGCGTGGCCCGCGACCACCGCGCCCCGAGGCCGCCACCGCGCGCCCGGATCACCGCGGCGCCGAGGTCCCGGGCGATCTCCCAGTCCTGTTTCGTGTCGGGCCCCGGGCGGAACAGCGCCGGTGACCACCGCGCCGTGTCACGGACCGCGAGGGTGTGGAAGATCAGGTCGTAGTGGTCACGCTCGAGCGGGCTCGCCGGGGGCAGGATCACGTCGGCGTGCCGGGTCGTCTCGTTGACGTAGAAGTCGATGGCCACCATCGCCGCGAGTCCGGCCAGCGCCTCGTCGAGACGGTGGCCGGACGGGGTCGACGACACGGGGTTGCCCGCGATCGTCAGCAGCCCGCGCACCTGGCCCTCGCCGGGGGTCGTGATCTCCTCGGTGAGGGCGCAGACCGGAAGCTCACCGCCGAACCCGGGCAGCCCGCGCACGCGGGACCGGCGCCTCCCGAACCCTCCGGGCGACAGCACGCCACGGCCCACGAGGTCGGCCGCGGGCGTCGTGAACATCGTGCCGCCGGGGCGGTCGAGGTTGCCGGTGAGCACGTTGATCGCCTGCACCGCCCACTGGCAGACGACGCCGTGGGCCTGGGTGGAGACGCCCATCCGACCGTGGACCGCCGCCGACGGCGCGGTCGCGAGGTCGCGGGCGAGGCGGCGCACGGCATCCGCCGGCATCCCGCTCACCACCTCGGCGAGCTCGGGCGTGAACGCCGCCACCGCGTCACGCACCCGGTCGACGCCGTCGACGTATGCCGCGGGGCCGGCGACGGTGTCCGCGAGGTCACCTCCCAGCAGCTCGCGCACGACGGCGAGCAGCACCGCGGCATCCGAGCCGGGGCGCACGAAGTGGTGCGTGTCGGCGACCTTGGCCGTCTCCGTGCGACGGGGGTCGAGGACGACGAGCCGACCTCCGCGAGATGCCAGCTCGCGTCGCCGCTGGGGGAAGTCGGGCACCGTCCAGAGCGACCCGTTGGACGCCATCGGGTTGTGTCCGACGAGCACGAGGAGGTCGGTGCGGTCGATGTCGGGCACCGGCAGGAGGAACTGGTGCCCGTAGAGCGCCCACGCGACGACCTGGTGCGGCAGCTGGTCGACCGAGGTCGCGGAGAACCGGTTGCGGGTGTGCAGGAGGCGCACGAGCGTCGGGTGGTGGGTGAGCGCGCCGAGGCTGTGGACGTTGGGGTTGCCGAGGTAGACCGCGACGGCGTCGTCACCGTGCTCGCGCTGCACCGCGACGAGGCGCTCCGCCGCGAGCCGGATCGCCTCGTCCCAGGGCACCTCGCGCCACGTGCCCCGGGGCGTGCGCACCACCGGGGCCCGCAGCCGGTCGGGGTCCTCGTGCACGTCCTGGAGCGCGAACGCCTTGGGGCAGATGTGCCCCCGCGAGAGCGGGTCGGCCTCGTGCCCGCGGAGCGAGGCGATCGCCCCAGCCTCGTCGAGTCGCACCTCGAGCCCGCACATCGCCTCGCAGATCGTGCACGTGAGGTGCCGGACGTCCTCGGCGGCGGGCGACGAGACGGCCTCGGTGGTCATCGGCGACGAGGGTCGAAGACGGGCGCGACGCGCTTGAGCGCGGCCTCACGCGCGACGGTCGTGTTGTGCGTCGCGAGGAGCCGGGCCTGCTCGACGCGCTCCCGCGCGAAGGTCCGCCGGTCGCCGGCCGACCACGTGCGCCCGAACAGCCGCTTGGTCGCGGCGACGGCGTCCGGGGACCGTCCCGCCACCTGCTCGATGAACCGCGTGGCCGCGACGAACGGCTCGTCGTGCACCTCGCTCGCGAGCCCGAGCTCGACGGCCCGCGACCCGCTGACGACCTCACCGGTCATCGTCAGGCGCTTCGCGACGTCCATGCGCACCTGCTGCGACAGCGCCTGGACCCCGCTCATGTCGGGCACGAGGCCCCACTTGGCCTCCAGGACGGACCACTGCGCGTCGGCCGTGGTCATCCGCAGGTCGGCGGCGAGCGCGATCTGCAGGCCACCGCCGTAGCAGTGGCCGTGCACCGCGGCGACGACCGGCACGGGCACCCGGCGCCAGGCCCAGCACGCCTCCTGGAACAGGTTGGTGCCCCGGAACGGGTTGGGCACGAACGACCGGGCCACCCGCGGCGGGCTCTTCAGCACCGTCGCGAAGTCGAGGCCGGCGCAGAACGACTCGCCCTCGCCGCCGATCACCACCCCGCGCAGCGTCCGGTCGCGCGAGAGCTCCCGTGCGGTCGCGACGAGGTCCTCGAGGGTGTCGAGGGTCAGCGCGTTGAGCTTGTCGGGACGGTTGAGCCGGACCTGGGCGACGCCGCCCTCGACCCGGCACGTGAGCGTGCTCGGCATGCCGCCAGCCTACGGACGTGGCGCCCTCGCCGCGCCGGCACGAACCCCTGTCCACGGGTGACGACCGCCACCACGCCTGACGGATGCCGCCCTCAGGCGCGTGCCGTCGCCTCGGCGGCGCCCGTGGCCACCTCGGCGGACAGCACGGGCTCCCCCGTCGAGACCGGACCCAGCGGCCGGAGCGTGGCGCGGTCCGGGTGGTCGCGGCGGTGCACGAGCAGCGACGCGCCGAGGATGACCAGGCCGAGCGCGGCCAGGCCGACGCCGACCACCGAGGGCGCGGTGTACCCGTGGCCCGCGGCGATGACCACGCCACCGACCCAGGCGCCGAGCGCGTTCGCGAGGTTGAGCGCTGCGTGGTTGCTGGCGGCCGCGAGCGTCTGGGCCGTGCCGGCGACCTGCATGAGGCGCAGCTGGAGGTTGATGACGAGCACCGACGCGAGGACCGAGATGAGGGCGAGCACGATGAGCGCGGGCACGGCATACGGCGCGGCGATCGCGAACAGCCCCAGCGAGATCCCGAGCCCGGCCAGGCCGATGACGACCGAGCGGATGACCGACCAGTCGCCCATCCGCCCCGCGACGAGGTTGCCGACGAACCCGGAGACGCCGAAGACGAGCAGGAAGACCGGCACCGCGGATGCCGGGAGTCCCGTCACCTCGGTGACCGTGGGGGCGATGTAGGAGTACATCGCGAACATGCCACCGAAGCCGACCGCGCCGACACCGAGCGTGAGCCAGACCTGCAGGCTCGTCAGGGCGCTGAGCTCGTTGCGGACCGTGCGGGTGCGGTCGGCGGGGAGGTGCGGCACGGCGTGCGCGATGAGCGCCATCGTCGCGAGCCCGATGACGGCCACCAGCCAGTAGGCGGTGCGCCAGCCGAAGGCCTGGCCGAGCCACGTCGCGCCGGGCACACCGAGGACGTTGGCGATCGGGATGCCGAGCATGACCCGGCCGACGGCGCGACCGGCCTGGCCGCGCTGGGCCAGGTCGACGGCCACGAGGGCGGCGACGCCGAAGAACGCGCCGTGCGGCAGGCCGGCGAGGAAGCGGGCCCCGACGAGGAGGGTGTAGTCGGGGGCCATCGCGGAGAGCACGTTGCCGACCGTGAAGGCGCCCATGAGGCCGATGAGGAGGGCCTTGCGGGGCCAGGTTGCGGCGAGGACGGCGAGGAGCGGGGCGCCGATGACGACGCCGGCGGCATACGCGGAGATGGTGTGTCCGGCCGAGGGGATGCTGACGCCGACGCCGGAGGCGATCTCGGGGAGCAGGCCCATGGTGACGAACTCGGTCGTCCCGATGGCGACACCGCCGAGGATCAGGGCGATGGTGGCAAGAGTGGCGTGGCGGGGGTGGGGCACTGCACGTGCAGCGCACGGCCCCCGGCCCCGCATTCCCGCTCGGCGCGGAATCGGTGCGATGTCACACAGGGCCCCCCAGGAGGCCACCGGCAAGTGGCAGCCGTGCCCGCAGCCGCCCGCACCTACGATGACGTGATGCGCGCAGCCCAGGTGAGCAGCCTCGACGGACCGGCCGCCGTGGAGGTCGTCGACCTCCCCGATCCCGACGGCGGGGCGGGCGTCGTCATCGAGGTCGCCGCGGCCGGCGTCTGCTTCCCCGACGTCCTGCTCACCCGCGGGCAGTACCAGGTGGTGCCCGAGCTGCCGTTCGTGCCGGGGTCCGAGGTGGCCGGCCTGGTGCGCTCGGCGCCGGCGGGCAGCGGGTTCGAGGTCGGCGACCGGGTCGCGGCGTTCCCGTTCCTCGGGGGGTTCGCCGAGCTCGTCGAGGCCGACCCGGTGATGGTCTTCCCCCTGCCGGATGCCGTGACGTTCGCGTCGGGCGCGGCGCTCCCCATGAACTACCTCACCTGCCACTTCGCCCTGCGCGAGCGCGGCCGGCTCGCCGAGGGGGAGACGGTGCTCGTCCACGGGGCGGCCGG
>DATITJ010000353.1:0-1677 GCA_035467935.1 Ornithinibacter sp. | reverse complement strand
GTCGTGTAGAACGCCTTGCGGCCGGTGGCCAGCGCGAGGTGCACGGCGAACTCGCCGACGATCGTCTTGCCCGCGCCGGTGGGCGCCGCGACGAGCACGCCCTTCCCCTCCTCCACGGCCTGGCAGGCGCGCAGCTGGAAGTCGTCGAGCGGGAAGTCGAGGCCCGCGACGAACCGGCCGACCTCGGAGCGTTCCCGGCGGGTCCGGGCGGCGGCAGCGGCATACCGCTCGGCGGGGCTGGGCATGGCCTCAGGCTACGTCAGCGCTCAGGCCAGGACCGTGAGCGCGCCGGGCACGGCCTCGACCGTCAGCGGCAGCGGGGCGAACCGCTCCCCGTCGGCGTACGACACGATGCCGCGCGCCTCGAGCCGCACCTCGCGCGCCCGGTGCACGTCGACCGCGGGATGGCTCGTGTGGGTGCCCTTGAACACCGTCGGCAGGACCCGAAGGAACTCCGGGGTGGAGATGCGGCCCAGCACGAGCACGTCGAGCAGGCCGTCGTCGAACGACGCGTCGGGGGTCACCCGCATGCCACCGCCGTATGCCGGGCCGTTGCCGACCGCGACGAGCATCGCCTGCGTCTCGATGCGGGTGCCGTCGAGCTCCAGGACGTAGGGGATGGCCCGGAACACCGGGAGCTCACGCAGGATCGCGAGGTTGTAGCGCATCGGGCCCTTGGGCCAGCGCCAGTGGTTGGCGCGCTCGTTGACCACCGCGTCGAACCCCGCGGCCAGCACGCCGAGGAACCAGCGCGTGTCCCCCGTCGGTGTCGTGTGCCGCGCCGCGTCGACCCGGCGGGTCCCCCCGGCGAGGATGCGCTCGACGGACTTGGCGGCGTCGCGCACGGGCAGGCCCAGCTCACGCGCGATGTCGTTGCCGGTGCCGGCCGCGATGACGCCGAGGGGCACGCCGGTGCCGGCGCAGAGGTTGGCGCCCAGGTGCACCATGCCGTCGCCGCCGGCCACCACGATGGCGTCGACGGCACGCGCGGCGACCGCGGCCCGGCCCTTCTCGAGCGCACCCCGGGCGTCGGCGGCGCTGAGGTCGACGATGTCGGCCCCCGCCGCCCGCAGGAGCGTGAGTGCCTCGGTGCCGATGAGGGCACCGGTGTTCCTGCCCGAGGTCGGGTTGACGATGAGGCCCAGGCGCGACATGGCCGAAGGCTAGCCCGGGCGGCGGCCCACCCGTGGGGCTTACCGGGGCGGCGGTCGGCGTCGCGCGGCCTCGCGGCCGTCGGGCACCCAGTCGATCACGGACGAGGGGGCCTCTGCCGCCGGGCCCGAGGCGAGCGCACGCGGTGGAGGCTTCCGCCGCGGACACGCTCTGCTGCGTTCGACGAGGTCCACGAAGTCCCCGATCGTCACCCCCGCCTCGACCGGGTGACGGAACAGCTCGTCGCGGCGCACGACGTAGCGGTGGCGTCGGCCCACCCGCAGACGGATGAGCACACCGGCGTGTTCGAGGTCTCCGACGATCTGCTGCACGGCGCGCTCGGTGATCCCGATGCTCTTCGCCACGTCCCGCAGGAGCACCTCGGGATCCACCGCCAGACACACGAGCACGTGCCCGTGGTTGGTCAGGAACGTCCACCCGTCCCGCTTCATATGAACGACGATATGGGAATCGGCATTCGGTGGTGTCGCAGTATGACGGAGGACTCACCGCGTGGCGGCGTTG
>DATITJ010000352.1:0-1666 GCA_035467935.1 Ornithinibacter sp. | reverse complement strand
GTGCTGTTCGACGGCTCGCCGCTGGAGTACCGCACCGGCGCGCTCCGTCGATACCGGCGACGCGTGCAGCTGGTGCTGCAGGACCCCACCGGAGCGCTCAACCCCCGCCAGACCGTGTACGAGTCGGTCGCCGAGGGCCTGCGGATCCACAAGGTCGTGGCCGCCAAGCGCGCCGAGGGCATCGAGACGACGGAGGCCGAGCTGGTCTCGGCGGCGCTGTCCAAGGCCGGCCTCCGCCCGCCCGAGAGCGTCTACATGTCCTTCCCCCACGAGCTCTCCGGCGGGCAGCGGCAGCGGGTGGTGATAGCCGGCGCCCTCGCACTCGAGCCGGACCTGCTGATCGCCGACGAGCCGGTCTCGGCCCTCGATGCCTCCATCCGCGGCGAGATCCTCGCCCTGCTGCTCCGGCTCCGCGACGAGCACGGGCTCACCGTCCTGGTGGTCACCCACGACCTGGGGCTCGCCTGGAACATCGCCGACCGGGTGGCGGTGATGTACCTCGGCCGTCTCGTGGAGGTCGGGCCGACCGAGGAGGTGCTGCTGTCGCCCGAGCACCCGTACACCCAGGCGCTGCTGTCGGTGGTCCCCGAGGTCGCCCACCTCGAGCCGGTCGTCCTCAGTGGTGAGGCGCCCGACCCCACCGCAGTGCCGACGGGATGTCGCTTCCACCCGCGGTGCCAGGCACTCCAGGGCGGAGCCGCCGCCGAGGCGGGTGTCGCGGACCTGTGCACCGGACACCCCCTGCCCATGCTGGGCCCGGAGGGCGACCACCGGACCGCCTGCTGGATCTCGCTCGGGCGCCCGGCCGAGTCACCCTCGACGGTCCCCTGACCCCGGACCGGGCCCCGTCGGCGAACGCGATCAGAGTCGGCCGTGCTCGCGCAGCAGCCCCGCCACGACGTCGGGGTCGAGCCCCTCGCTGGTGTTCCCGGCCCGGCCCACCGTCGTCGGGGAGCACAGCAAGGAGTTCAGCACCGCCTCCTCCGTCGCCTCGGCGACGGCGGTGAAGAGCGGGTCCAGTGCCCTGCCCGAGACGGCCACGCGGGCGTCGTACCGTCCGGCGCGGTCGAGGCGTAGCCCGGTGGAGCAGGCCAGGAAGATCTCGCCGCTGCCGTGCTGGGCGACCGATCCCGTCCGGGCCAGGCCGAGCCCGACCCGGCGGGCGAGCCTCGCGCAGGAGGCGCCGTCGACCGGGGCGTCGGTGACGACGACTCCGATGCAGGACCCGGCAGGCTTCGAGACTCCGGGCACCCCGGTCGGCCCGAGCAGGCGGCCGATCGGCACCCCGTCGACCACCAGCTGGTCACGCAGCCCGTAGTTGGTCATCAGGAGCACCGCCACCGTGTGGCCCTCGGGCGTGATCCGGGACGCGGTGCCGATACCACCCTTGAAACCGAGGCACGACATGCCGGTGCCGGCGCCGACGCTCCCCTCTGCGGGGGCGAAGGCCGAGCCCCGCGACGCGAGGGCTGCGTCCCACGCGGACCGCACGTCATCGCGCGTGACCTGCATCCGGCGGTTGTCATTGAGGAACGAGTCGTCGCACTCCGCGACGACCGGGATGAGGACGTCGTCGGCGACCCGCTCGTCCCGCTCGACGGAGATCTCGCAGGCGGCGTCGTAGACCCGGCCGAGCTGCAGGGTCGAGGTCAGGAACACCGGGCTC
>DATITJ010000351.1:0-1724 GCA_035467935.1 Ornithinibacter sp. | reverse complement strand
CTCGGCCTCGTCGTGCCCGAGGGGGATGCCGTCGTCGCGCGGTGCGACCTGCGCCCCTACGCCGCCGACGGGGTCGACTGGTGGGTCGCCTCCGACCTCGGCGAGGTCGCGACGGGGGCGCCGCTGCGCAAGGACCACGTGCTCGGTATCGGCGGCGCCTCGGCCACGCTCGCGGCGTGGACCCCGCGGCCGCACATCGAGCGGGCGCTCGACCTCGGCACGGGATGTGGCGTACAGGCCCTGCACCTCGGGGCCCACGCCGAGGAGGTCGTCGTCACCGACCTGTCCGAGAGGGCCCTGGCCTACGCCCGCTTCAACGCCGCCCTCGACGAGGCCGCGTGGGACGTGCGCGCCGGCTCGATGCTCGACCCCGTCGCCGGGGAGCGGTTCGGGCTCGTCGTGAGCAACCCGCCCTTCGTCATCACCCCCCGCTCGGGCGCCGTGCCGCGCTTCGAGTACCGCGACGGCGGGGCCGCCGGGGATGCCGTCGTGCGCGACCTGGTGCGCGCGGTGGGCGACCACCTCGAGCCCGGCGGCATCGCGCAGTTCCTCGGCAACTGGGAGGTGCCGCGAGGCACGACGTGGAGCGAGCGGGTCGGTGCCTGGCTGGAGGGCACCGGCCTGGACGCCTGGGTCGTGCAGCGCGAGGTGCAGGACCCCGCGGAGTACGCCGAGACGTGGGCGCGCGATGGTGGCCACCACCCCGGCACCGCCGACTTCAACGCGATGTATGCGGCGTGGCTCGACGACTTCGAGGCGCGTCACGTGGAGTCGATCGGCTTCGGTGTCGTCACCCTCCAGCGTCCCCGTACCGATCGGCCGCTCTTCGTCGACCTCATGGAGGTCACCTGGCCCGTGGAGTCGCCGATGGGCCCGCGGGTCCTGGCCGGCCTCGAGGCGCGCACGTGGCTCGCCGAGCACGACGACGACGCGCTGCTCGACACCGCCTGGACCTGCGCGCCCGACGTCCACGAGGAGCGCCACACGATGCCCGGCGCCGCCGACCCGACCGCGATCGTGCTGCGCCAGGGTGGAGGGCTCCGGCGGCACCTCACACTGTCGACGGTGACCGCGGCATTCGCCTCGGTCTGCGACGGCGACCTCCCCGCGCGCGCCGCGGCCGCGGCCATCGCGGGCCTGCTCGACCTCGACGGCGACGCCGTGCGTGACGAGGTCGTGGCGTTCGCGCGCGACGCGGCGAGGGACGGCCTGCTCCGCCGAGCGACGTCGCCCGCCGCCGAGTGACCCGGGACACATCCGGATCGCGCGCGGCTCCGAACCACCGGTGACGGGTCGGAGGGACCGGCTCGGCGGAAGGTGGTGCAGGGACATGCGCGCAACGACGATCGCGGCGATGGCCGGCGTGGCAGGACTCGGGGTGGTGCTGGCGGCCCCGGCGTTCGCGGGCCACACCAACACGCTCCTCGAGGCCGACCTCACCGGTCGGGCGCAGGTGGCGTCCGACGGCAATAAGGGCAACGTCGGTGACCCGAACGGTCGCGGCAGCGTCTACGTCTTCGGCATCGACGGCGACCCGACGACGCTCTGCTACGTGCTCGAGGTCGACAAGGTCGCCGAGCTCTCCCGCGCCCCGGGCGACGGCCGGGCCGCCCACATCCACCAGGGCGCCAAGGGCACCAACGGCCCGGTCGAGGTCAACCTCGCCTGGCCGCAGGACGGCCAGGCGGCCGACTGCCTCACGGAGGGCGAGGCCGGCAAGGGGC
>DATITJ010000350.1:0-7646 GCA_035467935.1 Ornithinibacter sp. | reverse complement strand
GGCGGGGCGGGGGCCCGGTGGGCTCTGGGCGGGTGAGGAGGTCACAGCGGGATGTTGCCGTGCTTCTTGGGCGGGAGCGACGCGCGCTTGGTGCGCAGCGCCCGCAGGGCCTTGGAGACGTTCATCCGCGTGTTGGACGGGGTGATGACGGTGTCGATGTAGCCGCGCTCGGCCGCGACGTAGGGGTTGGCCAGGGCGTCCTCGTACTGCTTGATGAAGACCGCGCGGGCCTCCTCGACCGACTCCCCGGCCGCGGCGGTCTTGGCGAGCTCCTTGCGGTAGAGGATGTTGACCGCGCCCTGCGCGCCCATGACCGCGATCTGGGCGGTGGGCCAGGCGAGGTTGATGTCGGCGCCGAGGTGCTTGGAGCCCATGACGTCGTAGGCGCCGCCGTAGGCCTTGCGGGTGATGACGGTGACGAGCGGCACGGTGGCCTCGGAGTACGCGTAGATGAGCTTGGCGCCGCGCCGGATGATGCCGTCCCACTCCTGGTCGGTGCCCGGCAGGAAGCCGGGCACGTCGACCAGGGTCAGGATCGGCACGTTGAACGCGTCGCACGTGCGCACGAACCGGGCGGCCTTCTCGGAGGCGTCGATGTCGAGCGTGCCGGCGAACTGCATCGGGTTGTTGGCCACGACCCCGACCGAGCGACCCTCGACCCGGCCGAACCCGATGATGATGTTGGGGGCGAAGAGCGGCTGCACCTCGAGGAACTCGTCGTCGTCGAGGACCTTCTCGATGACCCAGTGCATGTCGTAGGGGACGTTGGGGCTGTCGGGGATGACCGTGTCGAGGAACCGGTCGTCGTCGGAGACCTCGAGGTCGTTCTCCTCGCCGAAGACCGGCGGGTCCTCCATGTTGTTGGAGGGCAGGTAGGACAGCAGCGCCTTGACGTACTCCACCGCGTCCTCCTCGTCGGCGCCCATGTAGTGCGCCACGCCGGACTTGGTGTTGTGGGTGCGGGCGCCGCCGAGCTCCTCGAAGCCGACGTCCTCACCGGTGACGGTCTTGATGACGTCGGGCCCGGTGATGAACATGTGCGAGGTCTGGTCGACCATGACGGTGAAGTCGGTGACGGCGGGGGAGTAGACCGCGCCGCCGGCGCACGGGCCCATGATCAGCGAGATCTGCGGGATCACTCCCGACGCGTGGACGTTGCGGCGGAAGATCTCGCCGTACAGCCCGAGCGAGACGACACCCTCCTGGATGCGCGCCCCACCCGAGTCGTTGAGCCCGACGACCGGGCAGCCGACCTTCATGGCGAAGTCCATGACCTTGGTGATCTTCTCGCCGAAGACCTCGCCCAGCGAGCCACCGAACACCGTGAAGTCCTGCGCGAAGACCGCCACCGTGCGCCCGTCGACGGTGCCGTACCCGGTGACGACCCCGTCGCCGTAGGGGCGGTTGCGGTCCTGCCCGAACGCGTTCGAGCGGTGCCGGGCGTACTTGTCCATCTCGACGAAGGACCCCTCGTCGAGCAGCATCTCCAGCCGCTCCCGGGCGGTCTTCTTGCCCCGGGCGTGCTGCTTCTCCACGGCGCGCTCGGACCCGGCGCCGGCCACCTCCGCCACGCGACGCTTCAGGTCCGCGAGCTTGCCCGCCGTCGTCGTGGTGTCGATGTCCTTCGGGACGTCAGTGCCGCCGATGGAGTGGGTGTCGCTCTTGGACATGGCCCGAGCCTAGCCTTGCCCTCGTGAGCGAGGAGCCCGGAACCCGACCGCTCGGCGAGCAATCCATGACACCCGGCGATCCGTGGGGCCCCGTGGAGGTGTTCGAGCGCCTCGGGTCGACCAACGACGAGGTGCGAGAGCGCCCGCGACCGTGGCGCGTCGTCGTCGCCGAGCACCAGGACGCCGGCCGGGGCCGCCTCGGCCGCGCGTGGACGACGACCCCCGGCACGGCCCTCGCGGTGAGCGTCCTCGTGCCCCCTCCGGTGAGCGGTCCGTCGTGGGTGCCGCTGCTCGCCGGCCTGGCCGTCCACCGGGCCGTGCTGGAGGTCTCCGGCGTCACGACGGCCCTCAAGTGGCCCAACGACGTGCTCGTCCCCTCCGACGGCGAGCGCAAGCTGGCCGGCGTCCTGTGCGAGTGGACCGCCGACGGTGTCGTCGTGGGGCTGGGCCTGAACGTCGACACCCCCCGCGCCGACCTCCCGCTCGACACCGCCACCTCGCTGCGCGCCGCAGGCGCCCCCGGGGCCGACCGCGCGACGCTGCTCACGGCATACCTCGGGCACCTGGCCCGCCTCCTGCGCGACGACTCCGGTCCCGGCGGAGGGGTCCAGTCGGCCTACGTCGCCGCCTGCGCGACGGTCGGCCGCGAGGTCGAGGTGCACGAGCCCGGCGGGGGGCTGCGCACCGGGGTGGCGACAGGGGTCGACGATGCGGGCAGACTGACGGTGCGGTCGACCTCGGGGTCGTATGCCGTGTCCGCCGGTGACGTGGTCCACGTCAGGTCGCGCTGAGAGGAGGTGGGGATGTCCGTCGAGGACGTCACTCCGCCTGCCGCCGTGCCCGACGTCGAGGACCTCGGCCGCGCGCTCGCGGCCCGCGTCGAGCACTCCCTGCTCGGCCGGCCGGCCTCGATGGGGCGCCGGGAGGTGTCCGAGGGAGCGGGGGTCGGGCCGGTGACCGCACGGCGGTTCTGGCACGCCATGGGCTTCCAGAACGTCGAGGACGACGAGGCGATGTTCACCGAGGCCGACCTGACGGCGCTGCGCCGCGTCGCCCTGCTGATCACCGACGACCACCTCAGCGAGGAGCTCGCGCTCGGCATGACCCGGGCCTTCGCCCGCACCGCCGACCGCCTGGCCGTGTGGCAGACCCAGCTCGTGGCGGAGTCGCTCACCTCGCCCTTCGCCGAGGAGCTCGAGGGACGCGACAGCCGCTCGGTGCCCGCGCCGCACATCGCCGCCGACGCCGCCGAGCTGCTCGTGCGGATCTCCGACGACATCGAGCCCCTCCTCGTGTACGTCTGGCGCCGCCACCTCACCAACGCCATCGCGCGCATGCTCGCCGACGCCGACCCCGCGGTCCACTCCGACCCCTCGGCCCCGATCCGGGTCGTCGGGTTCGCCGACCTCGTGTCGTTCACGTCGCTCGTGCGGCGGATGAGCGAGCGGCAGCTGGCCCGCCTCGTGCAGCGCTTCGAGCTGCTCGCGAGCGACGTCATCACCGAGCACGGCGGCCGCGTCATCAAGACGGTGGGCGACGAGGTCCTCTTCGTGCACACCGACGCGGCGGCGGCATCCGCCATCGCCCTCGACCTCGTCGACGCCATGGCCGAGGACGAGCTGCTCCCGCCCGTGCGGGTCGGCCTGGCGCACGGCCGGGTGGTCTCCCGCCTCGGCGACGTCTTCGGGATGACGGTCAACAAGGCGAGCCGGATCACCGCCGTGACGCCGTCGGGGCACGTCTACGTCGACGAGAACATGGCCAGGCAGCTGCGCTCGGTCTCCGGCTTCGCCGCCATCGAGCGACGGCGGCGAATGCTGCGCGGGATCGGCGTCGTGGCCCTCCACGAGTTGAGACGAGCACCGGGAGGGCGTGGCCCCGGCGTGCGCGATGCCGATGCGTGACTACGATCGAGCACATGACCAAGGTGCTCCTCGCTGAGGACGATCCCGCGATCTCCGACCCCCTCGCCCGGGCACTGCGCCGCGAGGGGTACGACGTCGACGTGTGCACCGACGGCGAGTCGGCCCTCGAGGAGGCCCTGCGCAACCCCGACCTGCTCGTGCTCGACCTCGGGTTGCCCATCATCGACGGCCTCGAGGTGTGCCGCCGGCTGCGCGCCGAGGGCAGCACCGTGCCCGTGCTCGTGCTCACCGCCCGGGCCGACGAGGTCGACACGGTCGTCGGGCTGGATGCCGGTGCCGACGACTACGTGACCAAGCCGTTCCGTCTCGCCGAGCTGCTCGCCCGCGCCCGGGCCCTGCTGCGGCGTGGTGTCGTGGACCTGCCCGCGCACGAGGACCTGGTCAAGATCGACCCCGAGGGCCGGCGGGTCTTCCTGCGCGGCCAGGAGGTGCAGCTCACCGGCAAGGAGTTCGAGCTGCTCACGGTGCTCGTCGCCAACGACGGCAAGGTCGTCTCGCGCGAGAAGCTCATGCGCGACGTGTGGGACAGCGCCTGGTACGGCTCGACCAAGACGCTCGACATGCACATCTCCGTGCTGCGCAAGAAGCTCGGCGACGACGCCGCCCACCCGAGCTACATCACGACCATCCGTGGGGTCGGCTTCCGGTTCGACGCCCCCCAGGACTGACGACCGGTGCGTCGCGTCCTCGTCGGCACCGCCGTGCAGGCGGTGGTCATCACGGCCGTGCTCGTGGGCCTGGCCGTCGCCGGCCTGCTGATGTGGCCCGGTGACCCGTTGAAGTCCCTCTCCTCCGCCTCCGAGCAGGGGTTCGAGGGGACCCCGCCCACGCCGGTCGTCCTCGCCGTGCTCACCGTCGCGGTCGTCGTGGCGGGGGCTCTCGCCCTCGCGCTCGCCGCCTGGGCCGCGGACCGCCGGGCCAACCGGGTGGGCCGCCTGCTCACCACCCTCGGCGAGCGCGCCGAGCGGCTCGGGCCGGGCGACACGCGCCCGGTGCCCCTGGCCTCGGGCATCGAGGAGGTCGACCGCCTCGACGCGGCCCTGGCCCGAGGCGCCCTGCAGGGGGCCAAGCGGCTCGCCTCCGAGCGCGACTTCGCGGCCGACGCGTCGCACCAGCTGCGCACGCCGCTCACGGCCCTGCTGATGCGGCTCGAGGAGATCGCGAGCACCGACGACCTCTCCGTCGTCGAGGAGGAGGCGACGATCGCCATCGGCCAGGTCGAGCGGCTCAGCAACGTCGTCGACGACCTCATGTCGCGGACCCGCAGCAGCGTCGACACGAGCCCGGCGGTGTCCCTGGACTCGGTGCTCGCCTCGCTCCAGCGCGAGTGGCAGCCGGCGTTCGCGGGCGCGCGGCGCAGCATCCACGTGAGCGGCGAGCGCGGGCTCGGGGTGCGCGCCACCCCGACGGCCCTGGCGCAGATCCTCACGACCCTCCTGGAGAACTCCCTCCACCACGGCCGCGGCACCGTCGAGATCTCGGCCCGCAGGGCCGGGCCCTCGGTGGTCATCGAGGTCGCCGACTCCGGGGACGGTGTGTCGGCCGCGATCGCTCCGCACGTCTTCGAGCGCTCGGTGTCGTCGTCGGGCAGCGGGCTCGGCCTGACGCTGGCGCGCGACCTCGCCGAGGCGGCCGGTGGGCGCCTCGAGCTCGTGCGGGCCCGCCCGCCGCTGTTCGCGCTGTTCCTGTCGGCCAGCGCCCTCTGAGGGGATGGCCTACAGGGGTTCGCCCGCGAAGACGAACCTCCGGTAGGTCCAGAACCGGAACAGGGTCCCCAGCCCGATGCCGACGACCGTCGCGACGTTGTCGGCCAGCGTCGAGGTGAACCCCAGGCCGTAGTGCGACACCGCGAGGGTGATGGTCGCGATCAGGAGGGCCACGAGGTTGACCCCGAAGAACAGCGCCACCTCGTGGTGCGCCGGGCGGCTGCGGCGGTGCCTGAACGTCCACTGCCGGTTCCCGACCCAGGCGAAGAGCGTGGCGACGAGGCCCGAGATGATCTTGGCCGTCGTGACGCGGTCCTCGAGCACGGTGTGCCACAGGAGGTTGGCCAGGCCCAGGTCGATGACGAAGGCGAGCGCCCCCACCACCCCGAACTTGATCATCTCGCGGTAGATGACGTCCATCGCATCGCGCGCCCGCTGGGCCAGGCGCCCGAGGGCGCCGGCCGGGGGAGTGGCGGTCGTGGGCACCGGAGCAGCCTATCCGTGCAGGGTCGCTATCCTCACCGGGTGACCACCCCACGTCGCGCTCCCGGAGGCTTCCCCGTCGTCGGCATCATCGGAGGTGGTCAGCTCGCCCGGATGTGCGCCGGCCCGGCCGCCGAGCTGGGCATCACCCTCAGCGTGTTCGCCGAGGCCGAGGACGCCAGCGCCGCCCTCGTCGTGCCCAGCTCACCCGTCGGCGACCACACCGTCGCGGATGCCGTGCACGCGTTCGCGCAGCACTGCGACGTCGTGACCTTCGACCACGAGCACGTGCCGGCCCACGTGCTCGAGCTCCTGGTCGCCGAGGGCGTCGAGCTGCACCCGCACCCGGCGGCGCTGCGCTTCGCCCAGGACAAGCTGGCCATGCGCGAGCGCCTCACCGGGCTCGGCATCCCGTGCCCCCGCTGGGTGCGCGCCGACACGACCGCCGACGTCACGGCATTCGGGGATGCCGTCGGCTGGCCGGTCGTGGCGAAGACCCCCCGCGGTGGCTACGACGGCAAGGGCGTGCGCGTCGTGGCGACCGCCGACGAGCTCGTCGACTGGCTCGACCGGGCCGCCGCGGACGGCACCGGCCTGCTCCTCGAGGAGCGCGTGCCGTTCCGCCGCGAGCTCGCGGCGCTCGTCGCCCGCAGCCCGTCCGGGCAGGCCGCCGCGTGGCCCGTCGTCGAGACCGTGCAGACCGACGGCATCTGCACCGAGGTCCTGGCCCCGGCGCCGGGGCTCGACGCCGGGCTGTCGGCGGGTGCCGTGCACGCCGCGCTCCGCGTCGCCGGCGAGCTCGACGTCACCGGCGTGCTCGCCGTCGAGCTGTTCGAGGTCGACGGCGCCTATCTGTCGTCGCGGTCCTCGGAGGGTTCGCGGTCGTCGGGGGGTGTCCGGGGGACGCAGCCCTCCGGAGGGTTCGTCGTCAACGAGCTGGCCATGCGCCCGCACAACTCCGGGCACTGGTCGATGGACGGTGCGGTCACCGGCCAGTTCGAGCAGCACCTGCGGGCCGTGCTCGACCTGCCGCTCGGCTCGCCGCGCCCCCACGAGCGGTGGACCGTGATGGCCAACGTGCTCGGCGGCGACGACCCGCGGCTGTACCCGGCATACCGTCACGTCATGGCGCGGGACCCGGAGGCCAAGGTGCACATGTACGGCAAGGGCGTGCGGCCCGGTCGCAAGATCGGCCACGTCAACGTCTCCGGCGACGACCTCGACGACCTGCGCGAGCGGGCGGGGCACGCGGCGGACTACATCCAGGGAGTGGTGACGCCGTGAGCGGTCACGCGGGTTCGGGAGCGCCGGTCGTCGGCGTCGTCATGGGGTCGGACTCCGACTGGCCGGTCATGGAGGCGGCGGTGCAGGCCCTCGACGAGCTCGGGGTCCCCTGCGAGGTCGACGTCGTGTCGGCGCACCGGATGCCCGAGGAGATGGTGGAGTACGGCCGCTCCGCCGAGGAGCGCGGCCTGCGCGTCCTCGTCGCCGGCGCCGGGGGTGCGGCGCACCTGCCCGGGATGCTCGCCTCGGTCACCTCGCTGCCCGTGATCGGCGTGCCGGTGCCGCTGAGGTACCTCGACGGGATGGACTCGCTGCTCTCGATCGTCCAGATGCCCGCGGGCGTGCCCGTGGCCACGGTGTCGGTCGGGGGGGCCCGCAACGCCGGGCTGCTCGCCGCGCGCATCCTCGGGGCCGGGGAGGGCGAGGAGGCCGCTCGGCTGCGGGCGGCCCTGGCGGAGTTCCGCGGTCGGCTCCGTGCCGAGGCCCGGGCCAAGGGCGCGGCGCTGCGCGAGCGGCGCACCGACGGGACCGGGTCTCCCGCATGATCCGGAACCTTCAGGTGCCCACCGCTTCGCGTC
>DATITJ010000349.1:0-6412 GCA_035467935.1 Ornithinibacter sp. | reverse complement strand
CGCTCGTCGACGGGTCGACCGTGACGTCGCCGACCGTGACGTCGCCGACCGTCACGTCCCCGACCACCAGGTGCGACACGTGCAGCGCCCGTGCCGCCCGGTAGGCCGCGAGCTGGCGGCGGCCCGGCTCCGACGCGCGGTCGGCGACGCTCCCGGCATACGCCTGCTCGTCACCCGCGACGAGCGCCGCGGCGCGGGCACGGAGCACCGCGGTGACCGCCGACCGGTCGGCCTCCGACGACGGGGACGACGCGACCGCCCGGCTGGACGCGGTGTCGGAGGTGCTCGGTGCTCCCGCGGGGCCGCCGGTCGAACAGCCCCCGAGAGCCACGGCGAGCGCGAGGCCGGCCGCCCCTGACGACACGACCCACCGGCGCCGGGCACGGCGCGCACGTGGGGACAGGGGGCCGGGCACCGCCCCATCGTAGGAACGCTCAGCCGACGGCGCGGCCACCCCCGCGGACGGCGTCGGCCCGCGCCGTCGCCGGCTCCAGGCTCGCCCGGGCCCGCGACGCCGTCTCGGCGTCGACGAGACCCGCCTGGACGAGCCGGGTCAGCACGGCACGCTCCTCGGGGTCGAGGGCGTGGTCGACACGCAGGGAGGGCGCGGTGAGGTCGAGCAGGACGGGCACCATGCAGTCGCCGCACTGCAGCTCCCGCACCGGGCACGTTCGGCACTCGACGGTCATCGTGGTGTCGTGGCTGGTCATCGGTTCTCACCCCTTCCAGGTGGTCTGCGTCCACGCTAGGAGAGACCACCGACAGTCCCTCCCGGCGTCACGCCGGGCGCGGCACGGCGGACAGCAGCGACTGCCCGATCCACGACGGCACGGCCCGCGCGACCTCGCGCGGCGCGTCGACGTCGACCCGGCCACCGCGCAGGGCGTCGGTCCACCCGCGGTCGCCGCGCCAGATCTCGGTCATCGTGCGCAGCGAGGTCAGCACGGTGGCCGTCACCTCGAACCCCGGGTCGACGTCGCACACGTCGACCTCGTCCCCGCTGACGCACACCCACCACCGGGACACCGGAGGCGCCACGTCGTCGAAGCGGATCGCCACGACGGTGCGACCCCGGGGCCAGTCCTGCACCGGGATGGTGCGGCGCACGTCCCACATGAGCAGGTGCGGGTCGAGGTCCTCCTCCCCGAGCTCGCCGACCCAGCGGGCGCCCCAGGTGCCGAGGGCGTCGACGACGGGCCGCAGCTCGAGCCCGCTCTCGGTGAGCTCGTAGGCGCTGCGGCCCCCCGAGCCGGTGCGCTGCACGCCCCCGGCGCGCTCCAGCCGCCGCAGCCGCTTGGACAGCAGCGCCGGCGACATCTTCGGGTTGCCCCGTCGCAGCTCGTTGAAGTGCCGGCTGCCGAGCAGCAGCTCGCGCACGACGAGGAGCGTCCAGCGCTCGTCGAGCACCTCCATGGCCTTCGCGATGGGGCAGAACTGTCCGTAGGTCGACACGACCCACCACCTCCCGGTCGGGCCGGACGTCGCACCTGACGGCGCGCCCGCAGACCAGTGCACACCCGTGGCCGGCCGCGCGCCAGTACAGATCGTGAACCGGCGGCGCTACAGATCGTGCACTGGAGGCGGCGGCCGGGCACCCGCGACGCTGGAGGTCCGGACCGACCGGACGGACGATCAGGAGGACGACATGACGGACACGGCTCAGGAGCGACGGGTCACGGGGAGCAGCCGGCAGGGCGCCGCGCCGGAGGTCAAGGCGAGGCACCGCGCGATGTGGGCGCTCGGCGACTACCCGGCGGTGGCCACCGAGGTCGTCGCACCGCTCGGACCGGTGCTCGTCGAGGCGTGCCGGGTCGCGCCCGGGGAGCACCTGCTCGACGTCGCCGCCGGCACGGGCACGGTCGCCCTGCCCGCCGCCCGGGCGGGAGCCCGGGTCACGGCATCCGACCTGACCCCCGAGCTGCTCGCGGCGGGTGGCCGGCAGGCCCGCCTCGAGGGCCTGGACGTCTCGTGGGAGGAGGGCGACGCCGAGGCGCTCCCCCACCCGGACGGCGCCTTCGACGTGACGACGTCGTGCGTCGGGGTGATGTTCGCGCCCTTCCACGAGGCCGCGGCCGACGAGCTCGTGCGGGTGACGCGGCCGGGCGGCAGGATCGGGCTCGTCAGCTGGACGCCGGAGGGCTTCATCGGGCGGATGTTCGCCGCGATGCGCCCCTACGCACCACCGCTCCCGGTCGGCGCCCGGCCGGCGCCGCTGTGGGGGTCGGAGGCGCACGTGCGGGACCTGCTCGGCGACCGGGTCGTCGAGGTCGCCGCCCGGCGGGACACGCTGAGGGTCGCCCGCTTCGCCGACGGCGCGGGCTTCCGCGACTACTTCAAGGCGCGCTACGGCCCGACGATCGCGGTGTACCGCGGGATCGCCGACGACCCCGACCGCGTCACGACCCTCGACACGGCGCTGGCCGAGCTCGGCGACAGCGCGCTGGAGGACGACGGCACGATGCGCTGGGAGTACCTCCTGCTCACCGCGGTGCGGGCCTGAGCCCGGGCTCGACACCGCCCCGACCCCGGCGCCACCGGGGTCGGGGCGGCCGCGCGACCGGCGACCGGCCCGTGCGGACGCGCGAGATCACGGTGCCGCGCGCCTCTCCGCCGGTGTCGGTGCCGACGCCTACGGTCGGCGACATGAGCATGGTCCAGGGCACGTTCGACGACCTGGGCACCGCCCTGTCGTCCGTGACGTTCGTCGTCGTCGACCTCGAGACCACCGGTGGCAGCCCCGTCGAGTGCGGCATCACCGAGATCGGCGCGGTCAAGGTGCGCGGCGGCGAGGTCGTCGGCGAGTTCCAGACCCTCGTCAACCCCGGCGCCGTGATCCCGTCGTTCATCTCGGTGCTCACCGGCATCACCGACGCGATGGTCGCGGGGGCGCCGCGCATCGAGGCGGCCCTGCCGGCCTTCCTCGAGTTCGCGGCCGGTTCGGTCCTCGTGGCCCACAACGCCGGCTGCGACATCTCCTTCCTCAAGGCAGCGGCGCGCCGCACCGACCACGCCTGGCCGGGCTTCGCCGTCCTCGACACGGTCCACCTCGCCCGCCAGCTCGTGCACCGCGACGAGGTGGCCAACCACCGCCTCGGCACCCTCGCGCGGCACTTCGGGGCGGCGACCACCCCCGACCACCGGGCCCTGCACGACGCCCGCGCGACCGTCGACGTCCTGCACGGCCTGTTCGAGCGGGTCGGGTCCCTCGGCGTGCACTCGCTCGAGGAGCTCCTCGACTACACCGCGAGGGTCTCCCCCGCCCGCCGTCGCAAGCGCCACCTCGCCGACGACCTGCCCGACGCCCCGGGCGTCTACCTCTTCAAGGACGGCCAGGGCCATGTCCTCTACGTCGGCACGTCGGTCTCCATCCGCACCCGGGTGCGCTCCTACTTCACCGCCTCCGAGCACCGCCGCCGGATGGGCGAGATGGTGCGCATCGCCGAGTCGGTGAGCCCCATCGTCTGCGCCACGACCCTCGAGGCCGAGGTCCGCGAGCTGCGCCTCATCGCCCAGCACAAGCCGCGCTACAACCGTCGCTCCCGGCACCCCGAGAAGGCCCTGTGGGTCAAGCTCACCGTCGAGCCGTTCCCGCGGCTGTCCATCGTGCGCTCGGTCGCGCAGGACGGTGCCTCGTATGCCGGTCCGTTCGGCTCCCGCTCGTCGGCCGAGGCCGCCGTGGCGGCCGTCCACGAGGTGCTCCCGCTGCGCCAGTGCCTCGAGCGGCTCTCGGCGACCAGGCAGCGCTCGGCCTGCGCCCTCGCCGACATGGGACGCTGTGGCGCGCCCTGCACGGGCGCGCAGTCCGTCGAGGACTACGCCACGGTGGTCGACCGCGCGGTCGAGCTGCTCGCGGGCGACACCCGTGACCTCCTCACCGCCCTGCGCCAGCGGATGGCCACGCTGAGCGCCGCCGAGCGTTTCGAGGACGCCCAGGTCGTGCGCGAGAGGCTCGTGGCCCTCGTGCGCGGCACGTCCCGCTCGCAGCGGCTGGACCCCCTCGCCCGCATCCCCGAGCTCGTCGCCGCCCGTCGCTCCCTCCTCGGCGGCTGGGAGATCGTCTGCGTGCGCCACGGCCGCCTGGCCGGCAGCACCACCTCGCCGCGGGGCGCCGACCCCATGCCCTATGTCTCCGCGCTGTGCGCGAGTGCGGAGGTCGTGGCCGCACCGGCCCCGCCGATGCCGGCCGCCACGCCCGAGGAGAGCGAGAAGGTGCTGCGCTGGCTCGAGTCCCCCGGGGTACGCATCGTCGAGGTCGACGGCGCGTGGACCTGCCCGGTCGGCGGGTCCGCGGCGGTGCGGGCCGAGCTCGAGCCGCTCGAGACCGCCCGCCGCGAGGTCGCCGGCTTCGCCGGCGTCCGCTGACGACGCCCGAGGTGGGCGGCCGTGGACCCGGGCTAGTCTGAGCGCGTGATCACCGCCATCGTCCTCATCACCGCCGACGTCGACCGCATCCCCGAGGTCGCGCAGGAGATCGCCGACCTCGACGGCGTCACCGAGGTCTACTCCGTCGCCGGCGACGCCGACCTCATCGCGATGGTGCGCGTGAGGCAGCACGAGGACCTCGCCGACGTCATCGCCGACCGGGTCAACAAGGTCGCGGGCGTCACCGGCACCAACACGCACATCGCGTTCCGCACCTACTCCTCGCACGACCTCGAGGAAGCCTTCAGCCTCGGCCTCGAGGGCTGAGCCACCCGCTGCGGAGTCGGGTGCTCACGTGGGTGCTCCAGCGACCACCCGAGCACCCGACTCCGGTGGGTCGACGGTCCGGGGGCTCAGCCGGCGTAGGAGCCGGTGGTCTCGACCCAACGGGTGAGCAGGGCCTGCGCGGCGCCGGAGTCGATCGCGGCCTCCGCGCCGTCCATGCCGTCACGAACGGCACCCGTGAGCGCCACCCGCGAGACCGTGGGCTCGCCGAGGCCGGATGCCGTCGCCAGCGCGATCCCGGCGTTGAGCACGACCGAGTCACGCACCGGGCCCCGGTCGCCGGCGAGGAGGTCCCGCGCCACCTGGGCGTTGTGCGCGGCGTCACCACCGCGCAGGGCCTCGACCGGGCTGCGGTCGAGACCGAGGTCGGAGGGGTCGAGCGTCAGCCGGGTCACCGTGCCCTCACGGACCCACCAGACGGTGGAGGTCGTCGCGAGGGTGAGCTCGTCGAGGCCGTCGTCGCCGCGGAACACCGCCGCGGGCCGGCCACGCCCTGCGAAGACCCCCGCGATGAGCGGGGCGATCCGCGCGTCGGCGACACCCACCGCGGCATACGTCGGCTGTGCCGGGTTGGTCAGCGGACCGAGAGCGTTGAAGGCGGTGCCGACCCCGAGGTCGCGCCGCGCGACCGCGGCATGGCGCATCGACGGGTGGAAGGCGTTGGCGAAGCAGAAGGTGATGCCGGCCAGTCCCGCGACCTCTGCGACCTGCTGGGGGGTGAGGGTGAGCGACACGCCGAGCGCCTCGAGGACGTCGGCCGACCCCGAGCTCGAGGACGCCGCCCGGTTCCCGTGCTTGACGACGCGCAGCCCGGTCGACGCGACGACCACGGCGGCCATCGTCGAGATGTTCACCGAGTGCAGGCGGTCGCCGCCCGTGCCGACGATGTCGATGGTCGGACCGGGCACCTCGATGCGGTGCGCGTGCTCGAGCATGACGTCGGCGATGCCGCGCAGCTCCTCGACCGACTCGCCCTTGGCGCGCAGGCCCACGAGGAAGCCCGCCAGCTGCACCGGCGTGGCCTCGCCGGTCATGACCTCGGTCATGGCCCAGCGGGCCTGACCGGCGGAGAGGTCCTCACGGCGCAGGAGCGCGGCCAGGAGATCCGGCCAGGTGTGGCCGGTGGTCGACGGGGTCGACACCAGGTCAGCCGACCGCGACCCGGGTGCGCGCCAGGGCCGCGATGGCCTCGGACACGGCGATCGGGTCGAGGGGGTGCGACACGGCCTCGTCGGCCAGCGACCAGCCGGCCAGCCAGCCGTCCTGCGGGCGGCCGGTGAGCACGAGGATCGGCGGGCAGCGGAAGATCTCGTTCTTCAGCTGGTGGCACAGGCCCAGCCCTCCGACCTTCCCGGCCTCGCCGTCGAGCACCACGACGTCGTGGCCCCCCGCGTCCATCGCCTCGATGACGGCCCCTGCCGTCGCGCACTCGTGCCACGAGACGATCTCGACGTCACGCGCGGGTCGTCGACCGGCGGCCGCGCGCACCGCGTCACGGGTGGTGATGTCGTCGCTGTAGAGGAGGACCGACACGCGGTGGACGCCGTCGGTCGCCGGGGGCTGATCCGTGTTCCCGGCAGCGTGCGATGAGGTCATGCGGGCATCGTACCGGTGGCTCGACACGCCCCCTGTCGAGGCTTTTCAGGGGCCATCGCAGCGCTCGTCGCCACTTATGGCCATAATGGCGCTCGTGGCGACTCACACT